>CAYPKQ010000099.1:0-9633 GCA_964411355.1 uncultured Lachnospiraceae bacterium | reverse complement strand
GGCGAGGAGGATGGGCGCAGAGTACTCTGCCGCCATGGCGAATGGGTATTTACAGAGCACAATTCCGAGACCTTTCTCGATATGTTCGATCCCGATGCAATGGATCACTATCTTAAAGTCAGCTATGAGGATATGTGGGCTGAATTTTCGGATGAATACGGCAAGACCGTCCTTTCCGTCTGGGTAGATGAGCCAAGCTATAACGGCTCTTATCTCCCCTACACGCCAAAGCTTGAGGAGCTTTTTAAGGAGAGGTACGGATATAGCCTTTCGGACAAGATCTGGATGCTGTATTTCGATTCGGATGAAGCGCATACCCTCCGTTATCATTACAGAACTCTGATGCGCGATCTGCTTGAGGAAAATTATTTTAAAAAGGTCAGAGATTGGTGCCATGCCCACGGCATGATGTTTTCGGGACATCTTATGATGGAGGAAACCCTGCAATCCCAGATAACAAGGGCGCAGGCTT
Organism: uncultured Lachnospiraceae bacterium; assembly: GCA_964411355.1. Classification (GTDB taxonomy): domain Bacteria; phylum Bacillota; class Clostridia; order Oscillospirales; family CAG-272; genus SIG710. The sequence goes on along the minus strand of CAYPKQ010000099.1, from coordinate 9,161 downwards.
GCGTACCCTACTATCGGTATTTTGATATTCCCGGAATAGACGTGCTCGGTGCTGAAATGAACTGGGCTGATGACCCCATTCACTCAAAAGGCGGCGTAAACAAAAATTACAATCTTTACAGCACCGCACTTCAATGCACCTCTGCCGCTCACCAAAGCGGAAAGAAGCATATCTTATGCGAAATGTACGGCGTTGGCGGCGAAAATTTTACCTTTCGAAATATGACTCATATGTTCGATGCTTATGCCTCGGCGGGTATAAACCACAGATGCGTTCACGGCTTCTTTTATTCTCTTAAGGGGCGCGGAAAGCGCGCATATCCTCCGCATATCGGTCATTATCAACCCTTTTGGAAGAAATATAAAAACGTTACCGACTACTGCGCTCGTGTAAGCGCATTTATAAGCGACGGAAAGCCTGCCGCAGATATTGCCATTATCCACCCGCTTGAAACCGCTTATATGCTCTACCGCGGTGCTATCGGAAGTACCATGGCGGGCAGTAATGAGCTGAAAATGCTTGACAGTGAGCTTATGGATCTTCTCCGAGCCATAAAAAGCGAGCATCTTGAAGCGGAATATGTTGATCTTGCATCTCTGCGCGATATGGGAAAAGCAGAAAACGGCAAGCTTCATGTGGGCGAAATGAGCTATAGCACTATAGTTCTGCCAAAATTACAAGTGATCACATCCAAGCTTCTGGAGCTGCTCGAAAAATTCCATGCGCAGGGCGGAAGGATTTTGGTCTATGGCAATGCCCCTGCAATGCTTGACGGAATATGTGATCCCTCTCTCGGTGAACGCATAAAAGATATGGCAGAGGTGACCGATTCCCTTTCCTCGCTTCTTGATGCAATGCCAAAGCCATCCTACAGCATAGAGGGGGACGGATCGGAAAACGTATTCATAAATCACCGAATTTGCGAAGACGGTGAAAAGCTCTTGCTCTATAACCACGATTGCGCCCATGAGGCGAAGATCACCATCTCTCAAGTGGAAGGAAGCTTCTATTTATACGACGGCTTCAGCGGAGATATCTCTGCCATTCCCACAAGAAAGTGCAATGGAAAAAGCGAGGCAGAGCTTGTAATTCCCGTGGGCGGAAGTCTGCTTGTTTCGGCAGAGAAGCGGAAAAAGGATGTTTCCACAGCTTCACAGCCTGCAAAACTTCAATCGGTGCTCAGTCTCACGGGCAAATGGGATGTTACTCCCCTCGGCGAAAACGCTCTTTATCTTGATTTTTGCAGATACCGCCGTGAAAACGGTGAATTTTCACCAATGATACCCGTTCTTGCCGTTCAGAATCTGCTTACAAGAGACGAATACAGAGGTGCTCTTACCCTGCAATTTGAATTTGAGACTGCCGAAGCTCTTTCGGGGGTGACACTTGCCCTTGAAGAACCATTGCTTCACAGGATCACCCTTGACGGGCGTGAGCTGTCAAATAAAGTCTGCGGCTATTATTTTGACGCTTCCTTTGAAAAGATAAGCCTTGGAGATGTAAATGCAGGAAAGCATATATTAGAGCTTGAGCGTGAGTTTTATCCGCCTACAAAGGTGACGAATCCCCTGACGCAGCTTTTCGAGACCCGACACGGCACGGAGCTTGAACCCATCTACTTGCTGGGTGACTTCTATGTTAAGGGACATAAAGCCGGCGCGCTTAACGGATGTACCGCTTACGAGCGAGATTTTAAGCTGTTCGGTATGCCTAAAGATCTGATGACACGCGGCTCTCTTACCTCTGACGGTTTTCCATTCTATGTTGGAGAAATGCTGCTGTCACAAAGCGTAACCGTTCCCGATGGAGCAGATATTTCAAAAGCTCTTTTGCATCTTGAAACAATGAACGCAGGCTGCGGCGAAGTCATCGTAAACGGTATAAATATCGGTGATATCAACAGAGCACCTTGCGAGCTTTCCCTTGAAGGAGTGCTTAAAAACGGCTCAAATCTTGTGCAGATCAAGCTCTATTCAACTCTTTATAATATCGTTGGTCCCTTCCACCGTCCTCAGGGTAACATTGGCGACACCTTTGGCGGCGGCTATAGGAATCCCGATGCCGCATGGCTGGGTCTTGACACCACAATTGAAAATTGGGAGACAAACAGAGCTGTCTGCTATCCGAAATGGACGGATCAATATAATGTGGTGCCTTTTGGTGTCGGAGAGGCTTTTGTTTGTATCCGTTAGCTTATATATAAATTCTGCGAGCAAGACCGGATTTGTTGAAACCTCACAACTGCTTTGAAAAACTGTAGTGAGTTTGTACAAAAAACTTTTGAAAAAATCGAAAATAAGCGGCTGTTTAAATGCGTTTTTTGAAAACAACTTTATTTTCTACAGCTTTTTGTTCGTTTTGGACATTGTTTTTTTCTGTGCTTTGCAGTATAATGTTGTAAAATAAAGATTTTTTGCTTTTGTATATATGTCATAATTCGCTTGATGATGTTTGTGCAAAATGACATTTTTATGCGAAAGAATAAATAATTTGCCTTGACAAAACAGCTAAAATATGTTAAAATTTAGTCAGCCAATAAAAACTAAGAAAGGAAGATTTACCAATGAAAAGATTTTTGGCAACCATTCTCGTGCTGATGATAGTTCTTTCTGTACTTGCTCTCACAGCTTGCGGCGATAAGGGCGGAAACGGCGGAGAGGATGACTACACTGAGACCATCGATCCCGAAGCGGCGGCAATCGAATCTTATCTCGAGACATACCGTCCCGAGGACACAGCGGTAACTTATGTTGAGGACATTGAAAAAACCTATGATTATGAGGGCTATGATTTCACATTCCTTAACTCCGCAGCAATATACTATATGTATATTTACCTTGACCCCGATATGACAGGTGATGTTCTTGATGACTGCTGCTTTGAGAGAAACCTCAATGCTGAGCAGAAGTTCAATATCACCATCAGCGAGGAAACACAGCCTTATACCGACCTTGCTTCCTATGCAAAGACACTTATTCTGGCAGACGAAGATGTATATGACGCAATGTATATCCCCGCTTCCTCTCTCACACCTCTTATTTCGGAGAATCTTTTCTATGACCTTCTCGAAATCGAAGAGCTGAATATTGACGGCGTTTGGTGGGATCAGCCTCTTATTGAGCGTAACATAATCGAAGACAGACTCTTCTACTGCACAAGTGACCTTTCACTTATGGCATTTGAGGGTATTTGGTGTATGTACTTCAATGAGGATATGATGGTTGACCTCGGTCTTGATCTTCCCTTTGAGCTTGCACTCACAGGCAAATGGACTTTTGACGAGCTTAAGAAATACTGCGCAGCTGCTGCTAACCTTAACGGTGATGCAACATTTGCGCTTGATCCTAACGGTAACGCAGTTTACGGTCTTATCGGTCTTGAAAGAGGACCTACATTCATGGCATATGCTATGAGAACAGAGTTTGTAAGCCGTGATGACACAGGCAGATATAAGTTCACAGCAGATACCGATCCCAAGTTCTCGAACACATGGGAACAGCTCATCAAGTTCTGGGGCGCAGGCGACGGACAGGCGGTGTTCAAGCTTGCAGAGGCTGCCGACCTTGATCCGGGCGGATATTATTACACATTTGAGCAGGGAAGAGCGCTCTTCCTTTCCGCAGAGCTTAAGGGTGCAACAATGCTTCGTGAGTGGGAAGGCACATTCGGACTTATGCCTCAGCCTAAGTACGATGTAGAGCAGGATACATATGAATCCACGCTGTTCAGCGGATGTCTCTCCTTCTGCATTCCCAATACAAACACAAATCTTGAGAGAACAGGTACTATCGTTGACTACCTTACATATGAGTCATACAGAAGCCTTCTCCCCAGATACTATGATATCCATGTTGCTCTGAAGTCTCTTGACAGACAGGAGTCCATTGATGTTCTTGACCTCATCAGAGGTACAAGAGGTATCGAGGTATCTCTCCCCTTCGGATGGCTTGGAAATCTCCAGACAGATATGCAGAACCTCGCTATGAAGAACGAGCTTGCAATCGGTTCTACAATTGAAAAATACAGAGAGCAGATAATTGCAAATATCGACAAGACATACGAGGAATATCCTACGCATAACAGTATCACAAAGGGTGAATAATTGAATAGTTCAGAGGCTGAACCGAAAGGTTCAGCCTCTTTTCCGCCGCAAGTTAATGCTAAACAGGAATTTGTCGGTGCGTGAGGACGAGCGCAAGGTGAAAGTTTTGATCGACCTTTTTCAAAAGGGCGCAGGGTCAAGCGCCTGTGCGCTTGTCGCCTCCGCAGAGGCGAAACGCCGCTAAGGAGATTTCGCTGTCTGCGGACAGCGACCGGCGGTGTCGCCGGCTCCCACAAACTTTTGAAAAAGTTTGATCAAAACTTTCACACTGCGTTCGCCCCCATTCGCCGACAAATTTCCATTGAAAAAGGACAGGGTGAAAGCTCACCTTGTCCTTTATAACATAATTATTTTTTTCTTTTTTTCAGCCTTATGGGCAGATATATGATGTAGATAACAAATGCGCCGAATGCTCCGCCTTCCAGATCCTTTATAACGTCAAGCACTTCGGTGGCTCTGTCGGTAAAGGACTGAATAAGCTCGTCCGAAATACCCAAAATAAAGCAGAGCAAAAGCACAAAGAGAAAATATTTGATATGGCAGGAGCTCTTTAAAAGTATCATCAATATCATAAGCTCTGCGCCAAGAAAGGAAAACTCAAAAAAATGCGCAAAGGAGCGAATTGGTCCTTCAAGACTTCCGGGCTGAAGCTTGTTATTGTCTATTGCTTCCTTGATTGGTGGAAGCTGTTCAATAAAATGCGTAACGCTTTCGCTGTCGGCACCCGATTTTTCAACGTTTTTCATGGAATTACCAAATATGAAAAACAGTGTTAAGGCAATGAGCAGCAGATCGATTACGATTGCGGTTATTCTTTTCTTTGACATAATATATCCTCTTGTTTTTAGGTTTATTTTAGTATTTTGTCTATTCGAAGCAGTTTTCTGTATTTGAAAAAATAGAGCCTGACAAGAAGGGAAAGTGCGATATCGTAAATAATAAATGTGAAATTTCCAAGGGCGAAGAGGGTGATTATATATGCTTTCGTCATGTCTGCGGCAGTAAACAGGAAGAGTGAAGCACACACGATTATTCCCATTGAGACATTAAATAGAATAAGCTTAAAAAGCCATCTGAAAAATCGTAGGCGAATTTTCTCGATCAAAAATTTTACCATCGGGTAGTAGCCTGCAAGACCGATATAGATTATTGCGCCGAATTTTTGGGGCAGAATGAGGAGAGAAATGACTCCCGTTACCGCATAGACCAGCCAAGGATAAGCACCGCCTATCTCGGTGAGCGTGATGATGCATAGCATTGAAGCTATGCAAGCCATTGATATGTCCATGACCTCAATAATGGCACCAACATAGAGCAGAACAACGCTAAGGGCACTGAAAAGGGCGCAAAAAGCGATTTTTTTGCTCTTTTTTATTTTCTTTTTGGGCAAAAAATCAGCAGTGTCTATTTTTATACCGACTTTTTTTTGCAAGTCAAATTCCCCTTTCTAACAGCAGCTTATAAGATCTCCACCGCAGCATTCGCAAAGGCAGTCGGCACAAATGAGTGATGAGCAAATGTCGCATCCGGAGCAGCGGCCTCCCGAATAGGGGGTGCTGTTCATCCCGCCCATATTTCCAAAGCTGCGCATTCTCATTCTCATATTGGCGTATTCACTGTTTGAGGGATCCATTGTGCAAGCGGTATCAAAATATCTCGACGCATCAAGGCTATTCCCCTTTTTAAGCTCAATACAGCCCATAAGGAAATTCCATTCTGCGCCTCTGTCATTGATATCTGTTTCACTGAGAAGCTGCTCTGCCTCGGAAAAATTTCCTGCATTTATGAGAACTCTTACTCTTGCAAATTTTGATGAACCGGTGCTTCCGCCGCCATAGCCGGAGTAGCTTCCATGGTAAGCACCGCCGTTTTCACGCATTTTTTGAATTTCCTCATAGGCGGCATTGATCTCTTTCATTTTTTCTTCTGCAAGTGAAGCAAGATCGCTGTCTTTATATTTATCGGGATGATATTTTCTTGCAAGGGCGTGATAGGCTTTTTTTATCTCGTCGTCGCTTGCATCCGGTGAAACACCGAGGATTTTATAGGGATCAGTCATCATTTATCTCCGTTTTCAATATGTTTTCATTCTTATTATTTCTTTCGGGAAAAAGTATTCCCTCGATTACCTTCGTCATTCCGATGGTGATAATATTTCTTATAAGACCTTCAAGGTCACGTCTGCCATCAAGAGGCGCAAGATCAAGGGCATTCGATGCCTTTTTCAGTATTCCCCCAATCGCTCCCTCGATATCGAGCTTTTTTTCCCCGTCAAGGAGATTTCCGTCAAAGAGCAGAAGAAAAGGATTATAGCCTTTCTTTTTTCTGTCCTCTTCGATATCATCAAGGGCATCTGCAATGTATATGAATTTTCCCACCGAATTTCCGATGGCCGCTGCTACTCGCTTATTTTCTTCATTTTTTATCCCAAATGACGTAACATACGCCATAAGTGAGCCGAAGATAGCGGCGGGACGGTCTGCAGATCGGATCTTTTCATTTTCGAGAGAGTGAAGCTCGTCGAGCTTGTTTTCTATCATCAGATCAAGCTCTTCATAGCCTTTTTTTGCTTGTTTATATGAGGATGAAAAGAGCAAACGCAAGATTTTTGCCTTCACCTTTTTTGCTCCCCTCTCGTCTGTGATATCGTCGCATATTTTGTGATAGGTCAGAAGAGTACCGACGTGGGCGGAATAGATAAGAGAATCACAGCGCTCCATAACCGTTTTTTTCTTCATTGGATGGACAAAGCAACGCTTTTTTACAAAGCTTGGCGTCTCGGGAAGAAGAGCCAGACGAACAAGTGCGAGAAAGGTTATATCATAGCTGAGGGTCATTCTTGAAATAATTCCCGTTTCATTGCGCATAGCCCGACAAAGACCGCAGTATGCGGCTTTGTAATACTGATTTTCAATTATTTTCAGCTCGGGAACAAAGGGCTTTACATATCCGAACACAGTATTTCCTCCAATCTCTAATTAAATAATTATAATACAATTTTATGTTAATTGCAATAGTTATTTGTAAACAATAAGCTCTTTTCTGTTAAAAAACGTATATTTTGGAATAATAAATGTAAAAAATTATAAAATACTCTTGCTTCATGAGGGATTTTTATGTATAATATAATCCGTGAAAATTTGAGTTATATGAGGACGTAAGGCGATATGGCAGATAATTTACAAAACGAGATAAACAGAAGAAGGACTTTTGCGATAATTTCCCATCCCGATGCAGGTAAGACCACCCTTACAGAGAAATTTCTTCTTTACGGAGGTGCGATACAGACCGCAGGCTCGGTTAAGGGTAAGGCATCCGACCGCCACGCAGTTTCCGACTGGATGGATATGGAAAAGCAGAGAGGTATTTCGATAACCTCTTCCGTTATGCAGTTTGAATATGACGGATATTGCATCAATATTCTTGACACTCCCGGACATCAGGACTTCTCAGAGGACACATACAGAACCCTTATGGCTGCGGACAGCGCAGTTATGGTAATAGATGCCGCAAAGGGTATAGAGCCGCAGACAAGAAAGCTCTTTAAGGTCTGCGCTATGCGTGATATTCCCATATTCACCTTTATAAATAAGCTGGACCATGAGGCGAGAGATCCTTTTGATCTCATTGACGAGCTGGAAAAGGAATTCGGCATTGGAACATATCCAATGAACTGGCCCATTGGATGCGGTGTGAATTTTGCGGGAGTTTATGACAGAGACAAGAGGGCTATCATTTCCTATGCAGACAAGCATAAGGGTAGGGAACGTCTCGGAGCTATTGAATGTGAGATAAGCGACACAGAAAAACTTGATTCCCTTATTGGCTCTTATATGAGAGAGGAGCTGACAGAGCAGATAGAGCTTCTTGACGGTGCTTGCTTTGATTTTGACCTTGAAAAGGTACGTCACGGAAAGCTCAGCCCCGTATTCTTCGGCTCTGCGCTGAATAATTTTGGTATTGAAACCTTCCTTCACCATTTTTTGCAGATGACAACTGCTCCTCTGCCGAGAAAAACAGAGGATGCGACTGTGCTTGACCCCGCAAAGGACGGCTTCTCGGCCTTTGTATTCAAAATTCAGGCGAATATGAATAAGGCGCATAGAGACAGGATCGCATTTATGCGTATCTGTTCGGGGAAATTTGAGAGGGGCAAGGAATATTTCCATGTTCAGGGCGGCAAGGAGATAAAGCTTTCTCAGCCGCAGCAGATGATGGCGCAGGAGAGGGCTATAATCGACGAGGCTTATGCCGGTGACATAATCGGTATTTTCGATCCGGGTATATTTGCCATTGGAGATACTGTTTGCGATAAGGGTATGAAGATAAAATTTGAGGGAATTCCCACCTTTGCACCTGAAAAATTTGCGCTGGTTGAACAGATCGACAGCATGAAGAGAAAGCAATTTGCAAAGGGAATGACCCAGATCGCCCAAGAGGGTGCGATACAGATGTTCTTTATGCCCGAGGCGGGACTTGAGAGAGTTATCGTCGGTGTTGTCGGTGAGCTTCAGTTTGAGGTGCTTGAGGCAAGAATGGAGAGCGAATACGGAGTTAAATTTATCCGTCGTCCTCTTGCTTGGCAGTATATCAGAAGAATTGCCAATGAGGTTGATCCAAAGACTCTTGACCTTTATGAGACAGAATGGGTCCAGGACGTAAGGGGGCAGAATTTCTTGCTCTTTAAGAGCGAGTGGTTTATAACCAGAACCCTTGAGCATAATGAGGGCAAGCTGGAACTGATTGAGTTTGGACAATAATGTTATATAGGGGGGGCTTCGTAAACGTAGCACCCCTTGATTTTTTAGGTGAAATGAATAGGGGGAGGGGTAAACACGATAATTGTTTGCCTTGATGCAAAGCAAAGCAAGCAAAGTACTCCGCTCATATGTCATCCTGATAGGTGGGAAGGAAGGCGAACAAGCTCGCCGTCGAGTTTGGACGGCGGCTAAACACCGCCGTTTGCTTCGCAAAACACCAAACATCGCAGTAATTTACTATATTGCGCCTCATGCCGGCTGGGCAGTCACTTTGGCACGCCCCAAAGTGACCAAAACGC
>CAYPKQ010000098.1:0-9791 GCA_964411355.1 uncultured Lachnospiraceae bacterium | reverse complement strand
CGCCGTGGAGCGAGGATTCGTCTGCGCGGATGCGGATCTTTCGCCTGAAAGAAGGCTTTACGGCAGCGGCGGTACGGGAATTGCCACATACCGTGAGCTTATAAAAAACATGGCATCAAAATCCTCTCCCGATGGTGGTGCACTCCAAAAAATAATTGCAAGATGGATAGACGGGCTTGGAGCTGCTCTTGCAGCAGAGGGTCTTGCCCCTGATTCCGACAGCTTTTCGAGAGAGATTGAAAAAAGGATCTACTCTGTTCTTCGCGAAATGGAGGATCTGGTCGGCGGCTTTGATTTTGCCCATGTTATGTGCGAATATTATAAGGCATATAAAAACGGTGAGGACGAAAAGAAAAGTGCTTGCTTGCGCTGGCTCAGAGGTGAGTTTTCTACTAAGACCGAAGCAAGAGGTGCACTTGGATTTTCTGTTTCGGTCATAATAGACGACGAAAACTGGTATGATTTTATAAAGATATGGGCTTCTCTCGTCCGCAGGATGGGATATAGGGGACTTGTGATCTTTATTGATGAATGTGTAAATCTTTATAAGATAACGCACCGAATTTCTCGCGAAAACAACTATGAAAAGATTCTATCAATGTTCAATGACACTCTTCAGGGCAGAGCCGAGGGGCTTGACATCATACTCGGAGGTACACCTCAGTTTCTTGAAGATACAAGAAGAGGACTATTTAGCTATGAAGCTCTCCGCAGTCGTCTTTGTGACAGCAGATTTGCTCTCGGAGGCTATAAAAACCTTATAGGTCCTGTTATAAGGCTCAGACGTCTCAGCGATGAGGAACTTTTCGCCCTTCTTGGCAGAGTTACTAAGCTTTATGCGCAAAACTATAACTGGGAACCGAGAATAAGTGAGGCGGAAATGGAAAAATTCCTATCCATATGCCTTGAAAAAGCGGGTGCGGATTCGATGATAACACCGCGAGAAATGCTTCGTGACTATATGACGGTTCTCAATATTCTCATGCAGAATGAGAATGCATCATTTGAGGACATTGTTGGTAGCGGAGTGGTCACCCTTAAGCATGATGAGGGGGAAGAAGTATTTTCTTCTCAATCCAATATATCTCAAAAACCTACCTTCGACCCAAATGACATCGTTTTTTAAACAAAAATCATATTTAATTATCTAAAAAAGCAGTCTTTTTCCGTAGTGATTAAGACTGCTTTTTTGTTATTAAAGCTTTTTTCTGCTTGGAGAAACGCCGTAATATTTCTTAAAATTCTTTGAAAAATTTAAAATATCTGAGTAACCCAAAGTATAGCTGTTTCTGTAATACTTACGCCGGCTTTTATGTGCTCAAGTGCTGCTCTCATTCTAACATGAGCTACATATTCATGTATGCTTTTTCCTGTTCTTTTCTTAAACAAAGTTGTCAGATATCTGAGATCTCTGTTAAGCTTTTTTGCAATATCGGCAATGCTGATGTCATACATATAGCTTGAGTTTATCAAGCTTTTTATATTTTCCACATGAGAATTCATTGCCGGTTCGTCATAAAAAGGTCAGCATAAAGCTTGAACAAAAGAATTGCCGATATGTATGATCTGATACCTTGGAAAGCTTCTGTGGCATTAGCTTCTCTGAAAATATTCGGTGGATAATCAAAAACAGTTGGTAGAGATGCAAAATTTTCGCTCAAAGCCCCATTAAAACTTATCCAGCGGTAAAACCAAGGATCATCGGGAGCGGGATACCAAAGTAAAGCTTGAAGGGACTCCCATAACAAAGCTTCTGTCAAACATATTTAAGAACTGCACTTCTCTGGAATATATACATATCCCTTCTAATATAACCACTATCGAATCCGATGCCTTCAGCGGTTGCGAAAAGCTTATTATCAGCACCGATACAGCTGAGATGTATAAAACTCTTAAAGACTTTGATCTGAATGTTGCCATCAATCTTCGAGCCGGTGCTCTCCGGTGTTGAGCTTTCTTCTTATGGCGAAGAAATTGGTAATAATATGAATGTTTTTCTGTCCTCAGGAGTAAACGGTGAGCTGATAGATAAAGCACTCAGCGAAAAATTCGGCACAAATGTCACCTATTATGTGTAACCAACAAGCACGGGAGCTGAAGCTGTGCACCAAATTACAGATGATTCTGTAAATATGGTATATTATTCAGAAATATTTGATCCTTCTCTCGCAAGGAACGGAGAAGAGACGGTGGAAAGTAAATATGATTGGAGCTTTGATGAAAACACCGGTATTCTGACTGTCAATGCCAGCTACAGCGTGGCAACGGGCGGCGAATTTCCAAGGGATATGTCGCAACGCTAAAATGTATTTGCGATAAAGGCGATATTGATAATCACGATGCGATATGCTATGGAGAGAGTGGTTATGCGGCAAAAATTTGCGGCTTCGATTCTCCCAACGGAGGCACTCAAGGTTTCTGTTATCTCGGAAACGAATATTTCTATGCCGGAGAATCCAATAATTTAACCGACGCAAACGGTTATACTATCTACGGAACAAATGCTAATCTTTACCGAGTAAATCGTAAGCTTGGCAAATGGTCATTCATACGTATAGAATAATAAAATTAGGTGCTGTCTCAAATTGAATTTTTAAAGAGATCCGTTGCGATAATTTAACAAAAAGCACTTGCTTACCGTTCATTGTAAGCAAGTGCTTTTTGTATATTTTGTCTTTCGAATGAAAATTAAGCCTAAACCCGAGAAATCTCTTTTTTATTCAACTTCAATAAGAAGAATCACATCGGAGTTCTTTTTGACATCAATATATAGTGGCAAAGTGAAAAATCCGCCCGATGTGTTAAGATTCGATTTTTATAATATCCATTTTTAAATTTTATAGCTTCATTTGCGGCGATTTTAATTCCATTAAAGCTGCAAATGTTTTCGGTAATTGAATATTTGTCATCCGGCTTGCAAACAATGTGGAACAAAAGCTCACCGTCATCATCTGATTCCGGCTTGATTTTAAATTTATCTTTTTCAAATGTGTATTCAAAAGAATAATTACTACCTTTTTTCCTTCATGGTCGTTGACTCGTCCATTGACAGTATAAATTACCGACTTATTATCATAAACACAGTTGCTTTCCGAGTTGCGGTCGAGCATACTTTTTTCACCGTTTGTAAAACGAAGTGTTTGACAAATATTTGAAATATCCATTGAAACCTGCATATTTGTCGGCTCACTCAAAAAAATCCAAGCCGTTACCGCAAAGAAGAGCACCTTTATCCGTGTGATACAAAAGGGAAATGCTCCCGCCTGTAAGTGTTTGTTTTCTGTTAAATGAACACTCTGTGTTTGTAACAGTCGCTCTAAAAGGACCGACTGAAACAAGCGTAATTTCTGCCGAGTCAAGCGTTTTGACTCCGTATTCGGCTTCTCTCGGCAAAGCGCAGTTATCTGTGCCTCCTTCATTAAATGGATGATTTACTGCGTAAGCAACCGCTTTTGCATGAGTGAATGCATGATGAACGCAAGGCTCGATCTCGGCTTCCTTGTACATCCTTCCGCCTGATAGGAGCCCGTTATAAGTCATTTATATTGAATCCGTTATTATTTCTGACATTATTTTTTGCCATAAAAACACGTTTTCTGCTCATCTCAGATACTTTTTGTCACCGCTGACTTTATATGCAGTGACCATAGGATAGCCAATGTCAGCGCATCTGCCGTGAATATATCCGCAGCCCTCACAAAGAATACCGCCAAAAAGACCTTTGGATGTGCTGTCCTTTATTTGTAAGCTTTCAATTTTATCACACCATGTGAGAAGGAGCTTTTGATTAATATCGTTAATATTCATTTTATCCTCTCTTTTAGCAAATAAACATCTCATCGCCGAGTTGTATGTATTGTTGCCGAAAGAATTACCGATTGGATATTCAGTTTTACCGATTGGAAATATTGCGTGATTTATACATGATAAATCATACAAAAATCAGCAAATGTAACAGGCATCACCAAATGAAAAAAATCTATAATTTTCGCCTACGGCGGTATTATATGCTTCGAGCATTTTTTCTCTGCTGTAAAATGCTGATACAAGCATAAGAAGGGTACTTTCGGGTAGATGGAAATTTGTAATAAGAGCGTCAACTGCCTTGAATTTGTATCCTGGGTAGATAAAAATTCCTGTGTCTCCGCTTATAGGTCTTATAATTCCGTTTTCATCCGAAACACTTTCGAGAGTGCGACAAGATGTTGTTCCAACAGCGATGATTCTTCCGCCTGCGGCTTTTCTTTCGTTTATTATTCTTGCGCTTTCCTCGGAAACAGAAATATATTCCGTGTGCATTATGTGCTCGTCTATTCTATCGGCTTTGACGGGTCTGAATGTTCCAAGTCCTACATGGAGCATAACGGGAGCAATTGCGCAGCCCTTGGCTTTTATGGCTTCAAGAAGCTCGGGAGTGAAATGCAGTCCCGCAGTCGGCGCTGCCGCAGAGCCTTCGTCCTTTGCATAAACTGTCTGATATCTGCTGTTGTCATTCAGACGCTCTGTAATATAGGGCGGAAGAGGCATAAGCCCTATCTGATGCAGAATTTCATATACATTTGAATATTTTTCTCTGTCATAATCAAAATGGATCAATCTGTTTCCTTCTTCCACGATATCTGTGATCTCACCCTTGAGAATACCGTCACCAAAAACAAGCTTGCTTCCTATTTTTGCTCTCTTTCCGGGTTTTACGAGGGTTTCCCAGGTGTCAAGCCCATGGGAGCGAAGAAGCAAAAGCTCGATCTTTGCATCCTCTCGTACTTCGGAATGACCGTATAACCTTGCGGGAATAACCTTTGAATCGTTGATAACAAGAACATCTCCCGGATTTATGTAGTCGATTATATCATAAAAATGCTTATGTTCTATCTCGCTGCTTTTGCGGTCAATAACCATAAGACGTGAATTGTCACGCTTTTCCATTGGATGCTGAGCAATGAGCGATTCGGGAAGATCATAGTAAAAATCCTTAGTTTTAAGCTCCGTAGGAGCTTTTTTATTAATGATGGTTTCTGACATATCATTGCCTTTCTTTAGGGTAACTACCAAATATTTATCGGCATATAATTTACTGAAGAAATAAATACGTAGGAGGTATATATGAGTAAAAATAAAAACTCTGTTTTTTGCGGAGCGGCAACCGCTCTTGTTACCCCTTTTTCGGGTGGTAAAATAGATTTTGAAGCATTTGGAGATATGATAGAGCTTCAGATAAAAAACGGTATTGATGCTCTGGTCGTTTCGGGAACAACCGGAGAAGCGTCAACTATCTCGGAAGATGAGTTCAAAACAATTGTGAGCTTTTCAAAAGATACAATAGATGGCAGAGTGCCGCTTATAGTCGGCAGCGGCAGCAACGACATAGCAAAAGCTCAAAAGCTGACAAAAACAGCAACAGATCTGGGGGCGGATGCTTGCCTTGTGGTAACGCCTTATTATAACAAAGCAACTCAAAAAGGTCTTTTTGAAAGCTACAAGGCAATTGCCCGGTGCACACATCTGCCGATAATCGTCTATAATGTTCCAACAAGAACGAGTGTCAATATTTCACTCTCGACCTACAAGGAATTATCCAAAATTGATAATATCGTTGCGGTAAAGGAGGCAAGCCCCGATATCACAAGCTGTGCGGAGCTTATATTTGAATGCGGTGATTCGCTTGATGTATATACGGGAAGCGATGATCAAATACTCTCGTGCCTTGCACTCGGGGGGATGGGTGCCATTTCTGTTGTATCCAATATTATTCCCCGGGAAATACACGATATCTGCAAAAATTATGTTGATGGAAACACCACAGATGCCAAAAATCTGTTTAAAAAATATTATAAGCTGATGCGCGCTATGTTCTCGGAAGTAAACCCCATTCCTGTCAAAACCGCACTTGCGGGGATGGGACTTTGCCGCGAGGAATTCCGCTTGCCTTTATGCCCCATCAGTGAAGAAAACAGAGAAAAACTAAATGGAATAATGATAGATTTGAGGCTTCTTTGATCATCCCGCAAAAGGATGAAGCTCACATTCACTCTTCATCTTTGAAATAACGCTTCTCGGCTTGCTTGAACCGAAAATAGCAGAGCCGGCAACAATAACATTTGCGCCGTTTGAAGAACAGAGCCAAACATTTTCCGCATTAATTCCGCCATCTACCTCGATATTTGTCTTAAGACCTCTCTTCGTTATCTCGCGGCGAAGAATACGGCACTTATCAAGTGTTTCGGGAATCATTTTCTGACCGCCAAATCCGGGCTCAACCGTCATAACAAGCACCATATCCAGCTTGTCAAGATAAGGCATTACCACATCATAAGGCGTTTTCGGAGAGATAGCAAGCCCGGCTCTGACATCGTGCTCCTTAATATAATCTATCATGTCACCGATATCGCCGTTGCTCTCGGCATGAATGGTGATAATATCCGAGCCTGCACGGATGAAGCTGTCAAGATACTTTCCGGGGTCGCTAATCATAAGGTGAACATCAAAAAGCAGACGGCTTACCTTTCTGACCGAAGAAATAACGCCCGGGCCAAAGCTGATATTAGGGACGAAATGACCGTCCATAACGTCAAGGTGAAGATAATCCGCACCTGCAGCTTCCATTTTAATAACCTCGTCTGCAAGATGCGAGAAATCGCAAGCCAGAACGGATGGTGAAACAAATGTCATTTTAAACCTCCTGTTTTTTTGTCGATATACGACGAATTTTGTGGCAAAAAAATGCTTTCAGACATAAGATTTAATATGAAAGCAATAGGGAAGTATCTGATGGTGTAATTTTAAAAAGCTGGATGTTGGAGAAAAGCATCAGAAATTCCCGTACTATATAGGGGCTGTCATGAGGCAGCCCTATTTTAAATTTTTTCGATAATGCAAACGGCATGAGCCGCAATACCATCTTTATTTCCTGTGAATCCGAGCTTCTCCTCGGTAGTTGCTTTAACGCTGATGCGGT
This sequence comes from uncultured Lachnospiraceae bacterium, assembly GCA_964411355.1. Taxonomy (GTDB): domain Bacteria; phylum Bacillota; class Clostridia; order Oscillospirales; family CAG-272; genus SIG710. Next base: position 2,836 of record CAYPKQ010000098.1, on the reverse strand, counting down.
CAATATCACTGCAAAGCGCCTTTGCAATGTTATTTCTCATTTTATCGATATGCGGTGCGAGCTTGGGAGCTTGTGCTATAATGGTTGAATCAATATTTGAAACGGTGTAGCCGTTCTCGCGTAGCACCTCACCAACTTTACCAAGAAGAATTAAGCTGTCAGCATCCTTAAAAGCCATGTCGCTATCGGGAAAAAGCTTTCCGATATCTCCAAGAGCGGCAGCACCGAGAAGGGCATCCATTATGGCGTGGAGAAGAACATCGGCATCGCTATGTCCGAGAAGCCCCACCTCATGCGGAATATCAACGCCGCCGAGTATCAGTTTTCTTCCGCCCACAAGCTTATGAACATCATAACCGTGACCGATCCTAAGCATTTTTCTCCCTCTCCTTTCGCCTTTCCTCAAAAATACTTTCAGCCTTTAAAATATCCTCAGGGAAAGTTATCTTGAAATTATCCTTTCGGGTTTCGACCATTTTCACTTTATAACCTATTCTCTCTGCGAGCATATTATCATCCGTTGCCTCAAAGCCCTCTTCTTTTGCCGTATATGCGGCGGCACAATAGAGATTTCTACCGAAGATCTGCGGGGTTTGGGCAAGCTTTACAAAATTTCTGTCCTCGGTACGGGTTGAAAATCCGTTTTTATCAACGATCTTAACAGTATCGGAAACGCTAACAGAAGCACTTGCCGCTCCATATTTGATGGCAGCATCAAGAACACGGCATATATCATCATCGGTTATAAGGCATCTTGCGGCATCGTGAATGGCAACAAAATCTGCATCCGGGGATGTTGCATCAAAGCCGTAAAGAGCGGATTCCTGCCGGGTTTTGCCGCCAGAAACTGTTCGGGCGAGCTTTTTTATGCCGTATTTTTTCGCAGTCTCACTATAAATCGGTATTTCATCCTCTTTAGCCACAACTATAATTTCGTTTATCATATCGCATTTTTCAAATGCCAATAGTGTGTGTACCACAACGGGCATACCGCAAATGAGCATCATCTGTTTAGTTCTGTCACCACCCATACGAAGTGAAGAACCGCCCGCAACGATAATGGCAGAAGTGAATGTTTTTTCTTTGGAATTACCCGAGGCTATATGAAGTATATCGGCGGTGGTCTTAAAAAAATCCGAAAGTTTTCCCATTATAACTCCTAATTCTTATTTTAAAAGATCAAAATCCTCATTTTCAATGGCATTTATAAGAGCAACTCTTTCAGCGTGTCTGCCACCCTCAAATTCGGTTTCGATAAATGCGTCAACAAGCTCCATGGCAAGACCGTAGCCGACCACTCTTTCACCAAAGCAGAGAACGTTTGCATCGTTGTGCATTCTTGTGAGCCTTGCACTGAAGGTGTCCGAAACGCAAGCGGCTCTGATGCCCTTGTGCTTATTTGCGCAAAGCGACATTCCAACACCCGTGCCGCAAATAAGTATTCCAATTTCGCTCTTACCCTCTTGAATGTTCTTGCAAAGGTCATGTGCAATTATAGGATATTTGCAGCTTTCGGAGGAAAAGGTTCCCACATCGGTAATTTCATATCCTTTTTCGATAAGTACAGCCTTAATTTTATCCTTTAAAGCATATCCTGCATGATCTGCACCCATAACCAATTTTTTCATCATTCGTTCTCCTTTAGCTTTTCATTTCTTGTTCTTTCCGCCTGCGAAGGGCGAAGATATGTTGGGGCAATGGTGATATCGGTTTTAATATCATCGCACCTGTATTTTCTCAAAGCACATATTCCAACAGAATATCCGTTTTGATGCCTCAAAATTTCATTTACAAAAGCATAATCGAGTCTCTTTGTCTTTGATTCGCAAAGAAGAAAATCGCCGTCTCCGCAAATATATATCTGCTCGTCAAATGCGGCAAGCTCCTCTTCAAGCTCGGTCACAGAAATTGCTCTGTCCTCGCAAAGTCTCTCAATTTTGCCGTTTGTGCATCTGAAAAGAGCATTGTAAACCTGATTTCTTCTCGCATTCATTGCGGGGCAGATTATACCGCTTACGCAAGAAAGATTTTCCGCCAAAGCTTCAAGAGTTGAAACACCGATGCACGGCTTGTCTTTCCCAAATGCAAGCCCCTTGATCGTTGCCGCCCCTATTCTGACTCCGGTAAAAGAGCCGGGACCTTCCGAAAGGGCAAAAATATCAATTTCATTTGGTGTCATTCCGAGTCTCTTAAGCGAAGCCTCAATCATGGGAAGAAGCGTTTCGCTATGCGTATTTCCATTATTAACGGTGAAAAGTGAAAGGAGCTTTTCGTCCTCAAGCACCGCACAAGAGCCGACCACGGCTGTGCTGTCTATTGCAAGTATTTTCATATCAAACCTCTTGAACAAGCTCTGCTATGACAGAGCGGCTATCGGTATTTTCCAAACTGTTTTTAACTATAGTGACCTTAATATATTCATCCGGCAGGGCAAATTCAATATTTTCCGTCCATTCCACAAGGCATATCCCTCTGTCAAGATAATCGTAAAATCCGATAGAATAAAGGCTGTCCTCGTCCTCAATCCTGTACATATCAAAATGAAAGATCGGAATTTTTCCGCCTTTATATTCGTTGACCAGCGTGAACGTAGGGGATTTGACAGAAGCGGAAGGTACGAGAGCCAAAGTAAAGCCGCGAACAAAAGCAGTCTTTCCAACGCCAAGATCTCCGTAAAGAGCGATGAAGCGCGGAAGAGCTCCTTGATTTATAATCATTTCCGCAAGTGTATTTCCAATTTCTTCCGTTTCTGTGGGGGAAAGTGTTATCTTATCTATTATTGTCATAATTTTCCTCTTAAAAACAATTTCATTATGATATTATACCATAGATTTTA
>CAYPKQ010000097.1:0-9799 GCA_964411355.1 uncultured Lachnospiraceae bacterium | reverse complement strand
TCAAAAGACGTGAAATAATCGTGATTATCAAATGATAAAAGGGACGTCGTGGTCGTCGTCCCCTACAGATCAGCTCATTTTTAAATCGGTATCCTACAGTTCGCTAAATTACCGTTTAGCGGCGCAATTCGAAAAAATACTTATTTATAATCGCCGAGAAATTCACGGTTGATCTCAAACAGCTCCTCGCACATCTTCCCGATCTCTTCAAGAGAGCAGACGGCAGAGCAGAGCGGATCCATATAGCAAGCTCGGATCAGCTTCTTCTTATCCTTTTCAAGAATTGCGTCAACTGCAAGATTTTCCATTCTTGCGGTGGTATTAACAAGTATAGCCACCTCATCGGGAAGTGCACCAACAACGCACTGTCTGAATCCGTATTTTGAAGCCACTACGGGAACTTCAACGCAACTGTCCTCCGGGAGATTTGATATAGAGCCGCGATTCAGCAGGTTACCGTTGAAGATAAAGGGCGTTCCGTCACCGATTATGGCATTGAATATTTCTGCAGCATATTCCTTGCTTCTTTGTGTGTCAACCTCTTCTTCATCTATCCATTTTCTGAAATCGTCACGCCAGGTTTCTCTTCTTTTCAGGCGGAGATTGAGCGAGAAAGCATATTCGCCCGGATTCCAATTTGCCCCCTCATGCTCTGAGCAGTATTTTTTTATAAGGTCGGGACGCTTTCTGAACCAATAGTTATATTCCGAATTGTGTCCGGATGACTCCGTAACATAATATCCGAAGTGCTTGAACATTTCGTTGCGAACTCTTTCCTTATCATAATATACGGGATCATTTATCTTGTCTCGTATAAGAGGATATGCGTCTTTTCCGTTCCAATTTATTTCGGTATAAAACGCCTGGTGGTTGACTCCTGCGCAGGTATAAGTTATCTCATCAAGCGGAGCTCCGATCCAATCTGATAACATTTCTATACTGCCTTGAACAGAATGGCAAAGTCCGGTAACGTTTACTTTGGTTTCCTTCTGCATCGCGCGGCAAAGCATAGACATGGGATTGGTATAATTGAGAAAAATTGCATTGGGGCAGTATTTTTCAATATCACGACAGATATCAAGCATGAGCGGTATATTTCTTGCGGCTCTGAAAATACCCGCAATGCTTCTCGTGTCACCGATATTCATGTCAACACCGTATTTTTTCGGTATTTCAATGTCATATCTCCAAATATCAATATCTCCGTTAAAAACTGTGCATAAAACTCCGTCAGCACCTTTAAGCGCTAAAGCTCTGTCGGTGGTAGCAGTGATTTTTGCACCTACGCCCATTGCTTTTTTTATTTTTTCACAGCAACGTCTTATGTATTCGAGCTTTTCGGGGTCGATATCCATAAGACAAATCTCAGAATCCCGAAAACTGTCAAAGGTAAAGAGGTCACGAACAATATTTCTGGTGAAAACAACGCTTCCGGCACCGATAAAAGTAATTTTTTTCATAATATAAGCTCCTTTCGCCTATCTGACAGCATGATACCATAAAAGAACGCATAGGTAAATATCAATAATTGTCGTTTATATGGGAAAAGTTGCTATTGACAAACAAATGATTAAATTGTATAATACAGAAAAGGAGCGTGATTATATGATAGTTTATGACGGTAATCTTAAAGATACCACAGATAAAGTCTCAGGGAAATATATTGAGATAAATTCGGTTGGCGCGCAAAGTGTATCTTGCTTTCGGACCATAAGAAGGAATGGAAGAAGAGATTTTTCGCTTTTTTATATTGAAGAAGGAGAATATATTTTCAGAAAAGGTAATGACGAGATAAGCCTTATGGAGGGCGGCTTCTTTATCTATTTTCCGGGTGAAGCGCAGGATTACAGATGTGAGGGTGAGGGAAGCAATTTCTGGATACATTTTTCGGGCAGTGCCGCAAATGAGCTGCTTTCTGATTCGGAGCTTTCAGGGCACTTGTATTTTGAGGGCGGTACTGCATCTGCCCATATTATAAAGCTATTTGAAAAAGCTCTTTTTGATTTTAATACAAACGGTTTGGCAAGAGCTGCTGCACTTGTCAGCGACCTTACAGCAATTGTTGCTGCGCTTGGAAGAGAGCCTTACAGAGTAAAAAGCGGTTCGGATGAAAGACTTGAAGCTGTAATTTCCAAAATGCACAGAGATTTTTCAAAAAATCGTGAGATTGAAGAGTATGCGGCGGAATATGGCGTAACCAGAAGCCGATTTATTCATGTTTTCACTGAAAAAATGGGTAGGTCACCTTATGCTTATCTAACATCGCTTAGACTGAAAAAGGCAACAGATCTGCTCCTTGAAACAAAAATACCCATCTCGCAGATAGCATACGAGATAGGCTTTTCTGATCCGCTGAATTTCAGTCGAATTTTCAAAAAATATTATGGAGCTTCTCCCGAAAATTATAGAAAAAGCTCCGAAGGATCATAATTTTGTATAGGTGAAATAGGTATAGGGAATGTCGCCCTCGGTGCGAAGGATCGTTTCTTTTCTGTATTTGCTTTCGTCAAAGGCAGGGAAGAATACATCACCTTCAAATGAAGCGTCAATTTCGGTAATATAGAGCTTTTCACAAAGGGGAAGGGCTTCGGCATAAAGAGCCTCACCGCCTGAAACAAAAATATCTCCATCTGCTATTTTGATAGCTTCCTCAAGACTTTTTACAGTCTTACAATTTTCTCCGTCGAAATTTGCGGTGCCTGAGATCACAATAGTTTTTCTCCCGGGGAGCGGTCTTCCTATTTCCTCATATGTCCTTCTGCCCATAACGATGGTTTTTCCCAGGGTAAGGTCTTTGAATCTTTTTTGCTCGCCTTCGATCTTCCGGGGGATTTTTCCGTTTTTGCCTATCACTCTGTTTTTATCATATGCCACTATCAGTGCTATCATCTTCAGCCTCCAAAGGTTTATGATACTATTATATCATCTTTCTCCTTTTTAGTCAAGCAGCAGAATAGTTATCATTTTTTGCATGATGCTGTCTTTTAATTCCGAAAAAAATGAGGTATAATTATAAAAAACGAAAGGATCATACATATGAAAGCAATACTTGTCAAAGAAAATAAAGAGCTTGTCTGGAGCGAGGTTCCTCATCCCGTGATGCAGGAGGATGACGTTCTTGTGGAGATTCATTATGCGGCAGTAAACCGTGCGGATCTCATGCAGAGAGACGGTGATTATCCGCCCCCTCAGGGCTGTCCCGAATGGATGGGACTTGAAATTTCGGGCGTTATAGTTGATATGACCGAGGGTGCAAGAGCAAAGAGTAATTATAAGATAGGAGATAAGGTCTGTGCTCTGCTTGGCGGCGGAGGATATGCAGAATATGCGAATATCAAATACGATATGCTTATGCCTGTTCCCGAAGGATGCTCCATGATAGAGGCTGCGGCAATTCCCGAGGCTTTTGCAACATCCTATCTCAATCTTTTTATTGAGGGTAAGATAGAGAGCGGAAATACCCTTCTGATGCACGCGGGCGCAAGCGGACTTGCAAGCGTTCTTATCCCCATGGCAAAGGCATTTGGAATCAGAGTTATCACCACCGTTATTGAGGATGCGTATATTGAAAAGGTAAAAGCACTTGGTGCGGATATCGTCGTTAATACCAAAAAGGAAAAAATAGAGGATGTTCTCCGTGCAGAGCTTGAAGCGGGATGCGGAGTTGATGTTGCCATCGACTGTCTGGGCGGCACTATGATGGGCAGATCGCTTCACTATCTCAAGCACGGTGCGAGATGGATAATGATCGCAGCACTTGCGGGAACGATAACGGAAATAGACCTAAAGAATATTTATGTCCGCAATGTAAGGGTTATAGGAAGCACTCTCCGTTCAAGAACACCTGAGGTTAAGGCGCAGATTCTTGCTTCCCTTGTGGAAAATATCTGGCCGAAGGTCACAAGCGGCGAGGTAAGACCCGCTATCCATAAGGTTCTGCCGATAACCGAGGCTGATGCGGCGCACAGAGAGCTTTCTGAGGGCAGAAGCGTTGGTAAGGTTGTCCTTACGATAAAAGAGCAATAAATGCATATTGACTTTCGTGTTTTTGGGTGATATAATTTAACTGAATTTCAACGAAAGGATATTTTGAAATGAAAAAGATTGTGCTTCTTGGCGATTCAATTCGCCTTATTGGATACGGTAATGCAGTGCCCAATATGATGGGTGAGGGATATGAGGTTTTTCAGCCCAGCGATAACTGCCGCTATGCAAAATATACTCTCCGTTGTCTTTTCAGAGAATGGGCAGGTATGATTGCCGATTGCGATGTTATCCATTGGAATAACGGACTTTGGGATGCGATCGATTATGGTGACGGTTGGTTTACCGATGCCGAGGAATACGTAAAGAACATGGTAAGAATTGCGGAAAACCTAAAAAAACACGCAAAAACAGTCATTTTTGCAACCACAACACCCGTTGCTCACGATGACACTCGAAATGCAGTGATAAAGGAATATAACGCACTTCTCGTTCCCGAGCTTCGCAAGATAGGCGTTGTGATAAACGACCTACATAGCCTTGTATATGCGGATATGGATAAATATATCTGTGAAGACGGCGTTCATCTTTCCGAGGAGGGAATAAAGGCTTGCGGCGAACAGGTGGCAAGAATAATTAAAGAATATGCATAAAGAAAAAGGATGACTTTCTTTTGAAGGTCATCCTCTTTTTCGTGAATTTTCGTTAAATTAGAATTTGTTGAATAGTTGCCGAGAGCGTTGTCGGATGAAAGTTTTGGTTAACATCAAACTATTCATTTTCAGTAGTCGAAGATTCTTGCTCTTTGTAGAGCTCGCTGCGATGAATTATGTCAACACCTGTAAAGTAAATGTGAATAATATCCTCGGCAGATGCGCCGGCATCCGAAAGATCCTTTGCGCCGTACTGGCTGATTCCGACACCGTGTCCCCAGCCCTTGCCTGCGAAAATAAAATTCTTCGAATCACTTGCTTTTATTGTTTCTGTAATCGTTTCAACAGTTGTAATAACGGTAACATTCTGGAATTGTGAGGCTATTTTGTAAGAATTGACACCAATATCAACAGACTCTTTAATGATATCATTATTTGTAGTTTCATTTTTTTCTGTTTCTATCGATTCCGTCTCGCTTTCGAATTCTGTTTCGGGATATTCATCAAAATCCTCGGGAATTTCCTCGGGCTCGAGAAGATGTACCTTGTTTTTATCATATTCAAAAGGAGTGGCTTCATCATAATAATCAGCAGTTGCAATGCAAGAATTCATAACGACCTTACGTCCTGTTGATGTAAGAACATACGCAACGGGATATTCGCTTGTCATTTCTTCTTCTGTTTCATCAATGACGATCGCATCGGAAATAAGAAGCGGGGAGTCGGTGACATAACCATTTACTATGACCTTTTCTTCCGGTATAGGTGTTGTTGCAGGATCGTTTCCGCCAACGATTTCAATATCATATACTTTATTGTATGTATGAGTGAGCTCACCCTGTCCCACGGTAAAGTTTGCGGATTTCAGATAGGTTGAAAGCGTGGTTCTGACAGCATCGCTTCTGTTTAGCTTGACCTTATTTCCGTTAGTATCCGTAAAAGTAAGCGAATAGACATAGTCCGGATTGCTTTCAACGGTTTCAACCTCGATGGATTCGACAGGACCGGAAAGATCGGTATATCCTCTTGAACGAAGTGTTTTGTAAAGCTCTTCGGGGGATACTTCACTTTTCCAGAGACCGTTGTTATAATCTGAATATTTTTCCCAAGGTGTAACTACTGTGGTAAGATATCCTCTTGCCGAACCCCATACATATTGAGAGCCGACAGTTGAGCCTCCTACGCTTGAGGAATAATATGCGCTTATGACCTTGTCACCATAAACGGTCACAAGCCCCTCGGTGCTGGAAACCGCTTCCACAACCGAATCGTTTACACGGTTTCTTCCTCTGTAAACCTGGTCGCTTGTGGTTGCCGTCATATCAAAACCGTATTTTGAATACCATTTGCAGTAATTTGCAATGGCATATGAGCGAATTGTGATGGCGAAGGTACGAAGTACCTCTCGGCTCCATGAGTTGCTTATCTCATAAGGAAGAACTCCCTCAACATAGCTTTCAAGATCGAGCATATTGGTGAGAGCAACGCCATGGTATTCTTCCTCATATCTGGGAATGAAGGACATAACGCCCTCATAGAGGTTATTTGCGGGAGTTTGAATATAGGAATCATATTCATCTGCCTGGAAAGCAACAAAGCCTATGTTATCATCGTTTCCGAGGGAATCATATTCGAAAAGAATTACATCGGTTTCGGGATTTACCACAGATACTGCGGTTTTTGAGGGCCCTACAACCGAAGCACTGTATCCGTAAAAATAATTTTCATATTTTTCAAGTAATGCGAAGGCTTCTTCCTCTGCTGCAAAATGACCGAGTCTGATTCTTCTTTCACCACCGATGTATGCCGGGATGGGATAAAGCTCATCGTCATCCAGTTGTTTTTTTATGTCACCGACGAGAAAGTCCAGCGGAATTGCGCTCTGTTCATGTGCAAGCTCAACATGGTAGCCGCCGATAACGGTCTTTTCGGGATCATCTGTCAGAGAATAAGTCATTGATTTCTTTGAAAGGTTTCCGTCAAGGGTTGCTGAGGCGATATTGGTGTCAAGATAATACGATGGGGTAAAGGATCTTGTTTCCTGAGTTATAACAGAAGAACCTACAACAAATCCGTAAGGTGCTTTTATCTCAAATCCGACCGTAATACTTGAACCATACATTAAACCGACGGCGATATAGGTATCGCCATCGGTCTGTGAAGAAAATGTGTAATCGGAAACATCGTAAACAGCCTCTGCAGCAGCAACAGAACTACCGCTGAAGAGAATTGTTAAAGCTAAAGCACCCATGCCCGCAACCATGAGGAATGCGAGAATGAGGCAAAGAACACGTGTCCAATTGAGCTTTTTCTTATTCTTAAGGTTCGACAATTATATAAGCACCTCCTACCATAATATAAGCACCGTCAGGGCTTGTGATCACTATTCCACGACCGTCCTCTCCGCGCGGGATAAGGAGATTATGGTTTTTAGGAACTGCTGTACCATTCTTCAGGTCTGTACCGTCTGTAAGGTCACTGAGTCCTTGATCTTCAAATGGGGAAACGACCTCTGCTTTGCCACCTCTGAGAATGATCTCGGTAGGGGCTGTGCATTGAACCTCTTTTCCGTATTCCACAAAAACAACCTCAAAGGTGTTGGAAACGGGAAGCGAGCCGTCATCATTTCCGCCGAGGGCGGCAATAGAGGCGCGGATAGGCTCAAGAACCTCGTCCACATATTTTGTCAGATAAGACAGCGAAATAAGGGGATCATAGGTGCTGTCATATGTAGCCGCAAGAGTAAAAATGCTGAGGGACAGTGAGAGGGCGAGAACGACAGCCAAGATAACCGTTAGTTTAGTTTTACTAAAATTCTTCATAAAAAATGCACTTTCTGCGGACTTTACCGCACACATAAGGTTTACAGTTTATACGATACACTGATATTATACCAAATCCGACGGTATTTGTCAAACATTATTGCTCATAATTTTATTTCTGTTCATATTTTGTGCATTTTGTATTTTCAAAAATGGTAATTTTGAACATAAAGAAAATCTGATAATTCGTTGACAACTCAACAAATTTGGTGTATAATGCCAATTGAAGCAGTACTTAAAAAAATAAGAGATGATCATATGAAAATTTTAAGTACGACAGATTTATATTCAACAGATACAAACGGTGTTGTAACTTCTGTGAAAAATCTTTCGGAAGAGCTGCGTGCAAAGGGGCATGGCATTTTCGTATACTTACCCTTTCGGATAATATCAGAAGTCACCTAAATATTATAAGTGCGAATTGTTAATCCGCTTTTTCTTTGATGCTACAGGCGAAAAGAAAAAGCTTAGCAAAAAGAAACGCCGCTTGGGAAATTTCGCTGTCTGCGGACAGCGACCGGCGATGGTGCCGACTCCCAAAAACTTTTGAAAAGGTTTTATCAAAACTTTACCTGACAGCGCTTGCGGCAACCGTTCGCTAAATTACTGTTTACATAGACATCTTAATCATAAAACAGCAAAAAAGGTCGGAACAAATACTTTGAGAAAGCATTTGTTTCAGCCTTTTTCGTATTAAGCTTCAAATCTTTTCATATATTCGGCAAATTTAGGGAATGCAACCTCGGGTTCTGAAAGCTCGGGATGCCATTTCTTTTCATGTTCGAAGGAAAAATATCCGTCATATCCGTCATCAAGCAGCATTTTTACTATCTTTTCAATGGGGATCTCCCCCTCGCCTATATCCTTTATATCCTTTTGATGGTCGGGTAATCTAATATGGTCTTTCAGATGAATGTGGCAGAGAAGCGGTTTTATAAGAGCATAAAATTCTTCGATATTTTCCTTATAGTAAGTATCGCTGTGGGCAATGTCCCAAAGAATTCCAAAGCCTTTATGATCCGAAAGCGCTTCGACGGTATTTTTGATATTCTCAATATTGCAAACATTTCCGTGAGTTTCGAGCAGAACTTTTACATTCTTCTTTTCGGCATAGTCCGCAAGCTCACGCAGAGAATTGATCATATGAGCCTCTGCCTCATCTCTGTTTTCTTCACCGATTTCGGGTATTTTATTGCCGAAAACTCTGATATAGGGAATCTCCATTCTTGATGCAACGTCAATGGCGACCTTTCCTTCGGGGATTGATTTTGTCGCAAATTCATTATTATCAAATTTGCAGCTTGTATCAAGGCAGACCAGCCTCATACCGTTGGCTCGCAGATATTTTTTTGTATCAAGCTCGTTTTCTTTGCTGAAGCATTCCATCTCGCAGGGATTCATAACACCATTCAGCGCCCTTATCTCGATTCCACTTATGCCAAGGTTTTTGAAATATCCTACTGCCTTGTTAAGAGACCATTCACAGCAGCCAAGGGTCGATATTGAAAGTTTCATTGATAGGTACTCCTTAATTTATCTAAAAGTTTCGTAAAATATTCGGGATAATCACATTTAAAATATACTTTTTCTCCACTTCTTGGGTGAATAAATGAAAGCTCGCCGGCATGGAGGCATTGTCCGGAAATAAGATTTTGATTTTTTTGTGCGAATTTTGAGTTTCCTCCGCCGTAAATATCGTCACCGAGCAAGGGATGCCCGATGCTCGACATATGAACTCTTATTTGATGAGTCCTGCCGGTTTCAAGGATACATTTTATATAGGTAAACTCTCCAAAACGCTCTGCAACCTCGTAATGGGTAATGGCTTCTCTTGCGCTATCAGAGCCTCGCAGCACAGCCATTTTCTTGCGGTCGATTGGGTGTCTTCCGATGGGGGCATCGACAGTACCCGTATCGCTTTTGAAATTACCAAGCGCAACGGCACTGTATATTCGGCTAACGGTGTGATCCTTTAGCTGTTCCGAGAGGGCAAGGTGGGTAAAATCGTTCTTTGCAACGACCAAAAGACCGCTTGTGTCCTTATCGATCCGATGAACTATGCCGGGTCTTATAACCCCGCCGATGCCAGAAAGCGATGAGCCGCAATGGTAGAGAAGGGCATTGACAAGTGTTCCGTTTGGATTTCCCGCTGCCGGATGAACGACCATTCCCTTGGGCTTGTTTACAACAAGAAGATCATCATCCTCATAAATAATATCAAGGGGAATGTTTTCGGGAAGTGCTTCAGATGGTTCGGGCTCGGGGATCTCAACCTCAAATTCCTGGCATGGAGAAATTTTCAGACTTTTTGATACAGTTTTTCCTGCGAGAAAAACATTT
>CAYPKQ010000096.1:0-9807 GCA_964411355.1 uncultured Lachnospiraceae bacterium | reverse complement strand
GTCAGAACTATGATTATAACCTTAACGGTGTATTTTTTAAGGATCTGAAGCTTGCGGACCCCGAGGTATATATGGATGCGGTTGGCGACGACCTTGGTGCAACTGTAGGAAACATCATCAACTGCTCTTATAAGCTGATGAACGAGATAAAGCCGGATGCACTTCTTATTCTCGGTGACACAAACTCATGCCTTTCCGCCATTGCCGCAAAAAGACTTCATATACCGATTTTCCACATGGAAGCAGGCAACCGCTGCAAGGACGAGTGTCTTCCCGAGGAGACTAACCGCCGTATAGTTGACATTATTTCGGATGTAAATCTTGCATATTCCGAGCACGCACGCAGATATCTTCACGAATGCGGACTTCCCAAGGAGAGAACTTATGTAACAGGCTCTCCCATGGCAGAGGTTCTTCACGAAAATCTTGCGGAGATAGAGGCGAGCGACGTTCTTGACCGCCTTGGACTCCGGACCGGCAAATACATTCTCCTTTCGGCACACAGAGAGGAAAATATTGATACGGAAAAGAATTTTACAAGTCTTTTCACGGCAATAAACAAGCTTGCTGAAAAATATGATATGCCCATCCTGTATTCTTGCCATCCCAGAAGCCGCAACCGCCTTGAAAAGAGCGGATTTAAGCTTGATGAGCGTGTTCGCATGAATCAGCCTCTTGGCTTCCATGACTATAATAAGCTGCAGATGAATGCATATGCGGTGGTTTCCGACAGCGGAACTCTGCCCGAGGAATCCAGCTTCTTTACGAGCGTTGGACATCCTTTCCCTGCGGTATGTATAAGAACCTCACCCGAGCGACCCGAAGCACTTGACAAGGCGTGCTTTGTCCTTGCGGGAATAGATGAAAAGAGCCTGCTCCAGGCAGTTGATACGGCTATAGAAATGAATGATAACGGTGATTACGGAATTCCCGTTCCCACATATGTTGAAGAAAATGTTTCCACAAAGGTTGTAAAGATCATTCAGTCCTATACGGGCGTTGTAAACAAGATGGTTTGGAGAAAGTTTTAAGAATAATAAAAAATCCGCCGATATCGGCGGATTTTTATTAAACAGTAATTTAGCGAACGGTTTGGAAGTTAAAAATGAGCCTTCCCTGCAAGGGAAGGCTAAAAAATTAAAAATAAAATTATTTCTCAAACTTCATATTCCTGTTTGAGTACGCCAAAGCCCCAATGGAGCTTTTCACCTCGAAGTGCTCTTTCCAGCACTCGGCGCTGAAAATCATTTTCGGGAACAAGATTTTGGAGAGGTTGTCTCTTTACCTTGAAAATGTGCTCGAATATGGAATGATTATCACTGTCGCTGCCGCTGATAATGTCATATAGATCGGCAAAAGCAGCCATATTGCTTCCGTCCTTTATAACCTCGCCCCGAAGTCCCGGCGAAATGAACCATGTTTGGCATACAACAGCTTTGAATGGCGGGAAATATTTTCTGAAAATGATCTGCGCATCCTGAATGGACTTGACTGCGATATCATTTGTCAGCTTGCCCCCCTCCGGGATATGTACGGTAATGACTCTGTCACCGGGGGCGAGCTTTTTTTGATATTTCGAGAGGTCGATCTTATGCGCCTCAAGGCTCAGCTTACCCTTTTCACCGAAAACATGAGCTGTGACAAAATTTTCGTCTCTTGAAAATGTAGGAATGAAGCCATCGGCACACTGCAATCCGTCCTCTCCGTATTTATAATTTGGAAGTGCGGCAAAAATTCTGTTTCCGTCCTCATCTTCATACATTTCGCAGTAATTCTGGAATTCATAAAGCTGAAAATTCAGCCTTCCCACCCTTAGAATAAAAGGTTTTGCATAGCCGTAAAGGAAAGGAGAAAGTCTTACAAGACCATAGGTTTCATGGGAAATGTAGTTCAGCGACACCATATATCTGTATCTGTCATAATAGGATTCAATGAGGGCATTTTCATCGATGTCCTTTCCTTTTCCCCATTTTTTCAGATTTTCTGCGGCAAGAAGGAAAATTACTGCTTTAACTCCGCCTAAAAATTTCTCGTCTGCCTCCTTTGGCACTTCAATTCTGTCAAGCACCCAGATGTTACTCGAAAAATCTTCATCCGTCTCAAAAAGCAGATAGTAATACTGCCAGATAAAGTGCATGATATCATCGTCTGCATAGTCGAGAAAGTCTCGGAGAAAACTGATATTTTCTTCCGAAAGGACTGCGGCATGAGCGTTTGCCAGAACAAGCTCCGGGGAAACGAAATTCGGGTCGAAGCTACCTTTGGCGGCATCTTTATATTCTTCAAAGCATTTTAAAATGTCTTTCATAAGATCTACTCCTTAATAAGATATATTGTTTTGCAAGGCACGCATATCGGCTCTTGCTTTTTTTGTGCGATAAAAGGTGGCAAGGGAAGAAAATCCACATTCATAAGCAAGCTCGGTTATGCTTTTATCTCCGGATCTGGCTTGAAGCTCCTCGAATTTATCAAGGCGCAAAAAATTCAGATAATTATTAAATGAAGTGCCGATACACTTATTGAAAAGCCTTGAAAAATAGGATTTGTTATAGCCCAGTGCCTTAGCGGTAGCCTCTATCGTGAGCGGTCTTGCATAGTGGTTATCTATATAAGTAAGAATATTTGCAATAAGAGTTACATTTTTGCTCTTCGGTTTAACATTCACGGGGGTATAATGCTCGATAAGTGAGCCGAAAACTATATTAACATAGCCTTTAAGGACGATGGGGGACATACGTTCGGAATCATTTACCAGCTTTTCTATATAAGGAAGGAGTGTTCTGTTAAATTCCCTGTCACCGAGAATGGCGGGGAGAGGCTTTTTCTTAAGAAGAGAATGAAGACCGCCCGAAAAATATTCGGGGACGATGACAACATATTTCTCATGCTCCGGCAAGGGTTGGGCTTTATGAGCATAATAGCAATGTGCAAACATGATGTCGTCGGGATAAGACGGAAAGACTTCATCTTCGACCACAAAAAACGATTGTCCTTTAAGCAGATAGGCAATTTAAAAGGCTCTGTGAAAATGCAAGATGCCAAAAGCATATTCTTTTTGCAATTCGGCATATACGGCGCAGTTTACATCTTTTTCCGACTCGTAAAACAGGTCTTTCATATGCTTCTCCAACAAAAAGTAATTTTTTGAGATAAAAGTGTATCAAAAAGTCATTGAAAATATAACTTGTTGATGTTATTATAAAACAAAGAGCAGTTGTTGTCAAGGGTTTTTACAAAAAAGTGAAAAGAGGACGAACTTCAAATGCAGATTAATATAAGTAACAAAATGGAGAGAAGAAAAATGAAAAACACGCCCCGAATTTTTATGCTTGCGACATTGATTTTTGCTGCGGTGACGCTTTCCGCACTTCTCAAGAAAAGTAGGCGGCAAAATAATACTATATTGCAAAACCGAAAAATCGTGATATAATATTTACATAATGGATCACAAAGGAGCACAAAATGAGAAAATTTTTACCCATTATTTGCATTGCAGTTTTAATTGTGTTTTCGCTTGTTTCCTGCGGCAATACTTTGGGGAATGAGGGTGACGATGGAAATGTTATAAAGCTTTATGCCATTGAAAATCTATCGGAATATGTGGTTGTAAGGGGCGAAAACAGCTCTGAAATCGAAATTGAACTTGCAACCTCTTTGCGCCAAGCGATAAACGATGCTACGGGCGCAGATGTGGGAGTTAAAACCGATTATTATAACAGTACATATGAGATACTTTTGGGAAATACCAAGCGTCAGGCATCTGTTGATGCAGCAGAGGGACTTGGATATAACGATTACACCATCAAAAAGGGAGGAAATAAGGTTGTTGTCGTTGGCGGAAGTGATGATGCCCTTAAGGCGGCAGTTGAGCTTTTTAAGGATCAGTTTATTGATGCCGAGCGAAAGGTCGTCAAGATCCCGTCTGGCGACGGATTTACCAAAAAAACAGAAAGGATTTTTGATATGCTGACAGTTGACGGCGTTGATATTGCGGAATTTACTCCTCTTAATAAGAGCCATTTGAATGTTAAGACCTTTCTTGGCGATATTTGCTCGATCGTCTCTGCTGATATAAAGCAGAATAACGGCGAAATGCTTGATGATGAGCATTATATAGTTATTGAAGCAACAGAGCTTATAGCGGACAAATATACCATCAAAATCGAGAATGGAAACATTATAATAAAGGGAAGCGCACATTCTATGGAGGCAGCTCTTGAAGCATTCAAAAATAATTTTCTCCCTTCTCTCGGCTCGAAGACCTATGATCTTACCTCTGCAGACAATTTTGAGGGAAGCACGGGCAAAAAAGAGACTTACACAAAGGCCGGGCTTATGGCAGTTCTGGAGAAGGTCTATGCCGACTCCGATCATATAATCATCGGTGAGCAGGTTTGCGGAAATCCCAAGGGCTCGGACAATGTTGCAGAGAGTATAGAGCGTTTTAAAACCGCAACGGGACAGATGCCGGGCATTATGGGTATCGATCTTGCTTGCTACGGACTTGATCTTCAGGGCACGGACGATGCTACATGGAGCTCATATATCTGTGATATCGTTGATTATGTGGCAGATGGCGGAATAATTAGTGCAAGTGCACATTGGGCTAACCCTTCCGGAAATCTCAACGGTGCATATGACACCTGTCGAGGTAATCTTGGCTATGATAATTCACTTGAAGGCTATCAGAAGGCATTTACAGACCTTATAACAGAGGGCACGGAATATAATACCGTATTCAAAAAAGAACTTGAATCAAACGCTCGCTTCTTTAAGGCGCTCGAGGAGAACGGTGTTCCGATAATCTGGCGTTCTCTCCACGAGGCAAACGGAGGCTGGTTCTGGTTCTGCATAAGGCAGCAGGAGTTCACTCTCGATGCAAAATACGTTGTTGATATCTGGCATTATGTTTATGATTATTTTGAGAATGAATGCGGTCTCACAAATCTTTATTGGTGCTATGGACCAAACTACTCCGCAAATATCGATGACAATCCCGGCTCTACCATGAGTACGACATATCTCTATCCCGGAGATGAATACTGCGACATGGTTGGTGTTGACTGGTACACGGGAGGAAATGTTGAGATAGCGGATAATGATAACTATCTGCTGCTTGCGGAAAAATCCGGAAAGCCTGCGGCTATTACCGAGTTTGGTACGGGCGGTGCTATTACAACCGAAGACCCGGCAGATCAGATAGAGGTTTATAATGCTATGACACTCTATTATGACCTTTATGATTTGATTGAAAAAGGATATTCCTTTACATATCTTATCACTTGGTATAACAGATACGGCATTACATATCTGGGACTTGGCGATCAGTTTATGGAAACCGAAATGACACTTAATCAGAGCGAGGTCAAGGCACTCTTCGATTCTCTGAAATGATTTTATTGATATTTGAATGAACCCAAAGGGGCTGAGTCATTAACTCAGTCCCTTTAGTTTTGGCATAAGGATTTTTTGAGTGCTGCCGATAAGCAGTAATTTGTTGATGCGTGAGGACGCTGTCAAGCAAATGTTCAGCCTCGTTTACATAATATTTTTCAAAAAATCTCTCGGAGAGCATCCGTATTCTCTCTTGAAGCTTTGGGAAAAATATGAGGTTGAAGAAAAGCCCAGTACGTTTGAAACATAGTTGATCTTATCTCCTTTTGTCAGCATAACCTTTGCCCTCTCAAGCTTCATTTCGATGAAAAATTTTCTTGCTCCCTTGCCCGCATATTTGTAAAAAGCATTTTTGATCAGTGTTGTGCAAACATTGCATTTCCTTGCAATTTCCGGAACAGAAAGATCCTTATCAATGTTATCTGCCATGATTTTGACAGCTCTTCTGTAAAGCTCTCCCGAGTTTTCTTTTGTTGGAATTATATCGAGTGTCTTGCTCTCGAGCCTTGCCGCAAGTGCCGACAGAAGATGAAAAGCAGCCTGATCTATTATGCCTATTTCCTTGTGCTCTCCCATTACCTGCCGATCGAGGAGAGTGAGCAGGGAAAGGTCGTTTTCATCCAGCGAAAACCTGCGTGGGACTTTATCGTTTTCCAAATCGCAGTAAAAATGAAGCACGATAAATTCTGTACCGCTTTCGCTCAGAATTCGGTTTCGGTGGAAGCTGCCGCCCCACCAAAGCCCCATTTCTCCCTCTCCCAGCCTGAAAATTTCATCGCCGCAGGTTACCTCAAGCTCTCCCGAAAGAACAATATTCGCTTCAAAATCCCCATGTCTGTGTCCTTCAAAGGATTCGGTGGGGAATCTTTTATAATGATAATATTTTTCAAAGCTCTTAATAATCATAATTTCATCCCAAAGTGACCAATTTCTAAAAAAACATGACTAAAATCATATTTACAACAGTTTTATTTATTATTATAATATTACTATAGCATTTTGTCAATAAGGAGAGATATTAAAATGAAATTTTCTGTAAAATTTTTGGAAAACGAGCACTTTTGGGGCGGCCCTACCGTTTATGGAACCGAAATGCCAATAAAAAGCGGTTCGGATTACTGCAGAGACAATAGGGAAGACCCCGGAAATCAGTTCATGCCTCTTTTCATCTCGGATATGGGAAGATATATCCGGTCAGATGACACTTTTAAAGCATGGGTGGATGGAGACACTCTGAATTTTGAAGGAGACGGAAAATTCGAGCTTTGGGAGGACGGAAAATGCCTGCGAGACGCATATCTTGCCGCAATGGAGGCGCATTTTCCCTTTGATGATTCAAGAAAAAAGGGGAAAAAGCTTCCCCGAAAGTTCTTTAGTACAGCGCAGTATAACACTTGGATGGAGTTTACATATGATCCCACACAGGCGGGTGTGCTGGACTATGCCCATTCAATTATTGAAAACGGCTTTGAGCCGGGAATACTCATAATCGACGAGGGCTGGCATACAAGATACGGACTTTGGGAATTTGATTTTGCAAAATTTCCCGCCCCTAAAGCGATGATAGACGAGCTTCATTCTCTGGGCTTTACGGTTATGCTTTGGGTAACGCCGCTCGTGACTGCAGACGGTCAGCAGTTCGTTATGCGCACAAAGGATTATTTGACGGCAGATTGGGATAAGAATTTTCTCAGGAATGCGGAAAATGAGCCTGCAATTGTAGACTGGTGGAACGGTTACAGTGCCATTCTTGATCTGCGGAAAGAGGATGACAGAAAATATTTTGGCGAAAGGCTTGATCGGCTTATGAAGGAATATGGTGTTGACGGCTTTAAATTTGACGGAGGCAGTTATGCAATGTACCGCCCCGAAAACATGATAAACGGAACTCCGAGGGAGGATCACGACCCCAAAGAACTGAATATCGCCTGGAACGAGTTTGGGGCACAATACGAATACCATGAATATAAGGATACATTTATGGGCGGCGGAAAATCCACAATTCAGCGTCTCTGCGACAGAGGACACCGCTGGGATGATGACGGTATAAATACACTTTTGCCCTGCGCCATCATGCAAGGACTTATGGGTCATCCCTTTATCTGCCCCGATATGATAGGCGGCGGTTCTTGGAGTCATAATATAATTCCGGGCTTCAAGGTTGATGAGGAGCTTTTCATCAGAATGGCGCAGGCATCCTCGCTTTTCCCGATGATGCAGTTTTCATGGGCACCTTGGAGAGTTCTTTCCTCTGAAAGCCTTGAAATAATAAAGAAATCAGCATTTTTGCATAAAAATATGTCCGCCGAGATAATTTCGCTCATTGAAGAAACAGAGAAAACGGGAGAGCCGATTCTCCGCAGTCTTGAATATAATCATCCTCATAGCGGCTATGCTGAAATTACTGATGAATTTATGCTTGGACGGGATATTCTCGTTTGCCCTATCGTAACAAAAGGAACTTTTTCAAAAAACATCATTTTTCCCGAGGGAAGATGGCTG
Source organism: uncultured Lachnospiraceae bacterium (assembly GCA_964411355.1). Lineage (GTDB taxonomy): Bacteria > Bacillota > Clostridia > Oscillospirales > CAG-272 > SIG710. The sequence continues at coordinate 1,911 of CAYPKQ010000096.1, read as the reverse complement.
GATGCTGAGGGGAATGTTTATGAGGGCGGCACAAGTCACCTTGTAGATACGCCCATTGATAAGCTCGCCTGGTTCAGAAGGGTTATTTAACGGATAAATTTAGACGTTCTTTTAAAGTCACCTATAAAAGTGGTCTGCCGAGAGTCTTTCATGACACTCGGCAGACTTTTTGCTATGACGAAAAAATTTATATCTGCTTTCTCATTTGTTCAAGAGCACCTTTTTCCAGTCTCGATACCTGTGCTTGTGAGATGCCTATCTCCTCGGCAATTTCCATTTGAGTCTTGTTTCCGTAAAAACGGAGGCGGATTATAGTGCGTTCCCTTTCACCCAGCTTTCGCATGGCATCCTTCAGTGCAATGTTCTCAAGCCAAAGATCGTCACCGGAATTAGGGTCGCTTATCTGATCCATAACGTATATGGAATCTCCGCTTTCCGAATAAACCGGGTCATAAAGTGAAATTGGAGGTGTCACCGCCTCAATGGCATTCATCACAGCCTCTCTTTTTTCACCGAGCCTTTCGGCAATCTCGTCAACGCATGGCTCGCATTGCTTTTCTCGCGTCAGCTCTTCTCTTGCACCCAGTGCCCTATATGCAAGATCACGCACCGAACGACTTACTCTTATTGAATTGTTGTCTCTTAAATACCTTCGTATCTCTCCTATTATCATTGGAACGGCATAGGTGCTGAACCTGACGCCAAGCTCGGTATTGAAATTGTCCACCGCTTTGACAAGTCCAATGCATCCCACCTGAAAAAGATCGTCCATCAGCTCGCGCCTGCCCGTAAAACGCTGAATAACGCTGAGAACGAGCCTGAGATTCCCGTATATAAGAGTTTCACGTGCTTTTTTATCTCCGCTTTTTGTTTTCAAAAGCAGTTCGCTTGTCTCACTTGATGACAGAGTTTTTAGCTTTGCGGTGTCAACACCGCATATTTCAACTTTATTATATATCAAAAAATCACTCCCATCCGTAATTCAAGTATTGACACGGATGGGAGTAATGTATGCAATTTTTTCTTCGGTAAAATCAGGTATTTAAGAGCTTAAAGAAGAGGTGCGCTGATTTGCGGGAATGTTTTGTAATTATCAATGGGAATAAAGGGAATATCCGAGAGAAAAACAGATTCGTCATTGCCTCCGAGACCGTAATCATCACCGATAAAGACGATGTTTTCGTGAGAAAATCCCTTTTCACGGCAGTATGCATCAAGGGCATGGTATTTGTCGAAGCTTCCCGGGGTCATATCGAAGGAGGATGAGCCTCCGATGAAAACGGTATAGTCGCTAAAAAGTGCTTTTACTTCATCATAAATTTTTCTGCGCCTCCGGCGATCGGGGTCAAAGGCGATTTTGTCCTCAATGAGTGCTTTTGTGCCGAGAATGGGAATGGTTACGCATCCCGAGGGGTGAAATTCAACATTTTCACCTCTGAATTCCTCAAATCCGTACTTTTTTCGAAGAGCAGTAACCTTTTTTTTAATGCTTTCGCAGTCGCAGTCAAAGGAAAGGTCTCGTACAATTTTCATTTCAGCGGTACATTCATCGTATTCGCCGTATTGAAGTCCGTAATTTCCGATAATATCGATCTTCATTTTGCCAAGCTGATTCCAGATGCGCATGACCTGTCCCGCACCAACCATAAGGAGCTTGTATTTTTTCGAAAGAAGCTCAAGGGCATTCCTGTTTTCATCTTCCAAAGGCTGCTTATGCTGAGTCAAAGTGCCGTCAAGATCAAGCGCAATTATCTTTATATTTTTATGTATGTTTTTGTCGAATAGCATATAGATCACCTCGTAGTTTTATGGAATTTATTTTAACATAAAACAAAATAAATGTCAATATTAAATTAGCTATTGACAAAAGCACTTATTTCTGTTATAATATACATCGCAATACGGAGGCAT
>CAYPKQ010000095.1:0-9867 GCA_964411355.1 uncultured Lachnospiraceae bacterium | reverse complement strand
TAGGATACCGATTAAAAATGAGCTGATCTGTAGGGGACGGCGACCACGACGTCCCTCAAAAGACGTGAAATAATCGTTATTTTAAAATGAAAATGGGACGTCGAGGGCTTCGTCCCCTACAGATTTGCGTTTTATCAACGCACCGATAAATTACTGTTTATCAGAAAAACATCTGCTCTTTTCAGAAAATAAGTATAAATAACGGAACCGAATCAAAAGCTTTTGATTCGGTCCTGTTTTTTTAATTAAATTATTCGAGAATCCCTGCAAAGCTTGGATCATTTGATGCACAATTGGTTCTGCCGCCGTATTTTGAGCATCTTCCCATTGAAGATTCTATGCGGAGAAGTCGGTTGTATTTTGCGACCCTCTCGCTTCGGCAGGGAGCGCCGGATTTGATATATTCTGCATTGAGTGCCACCGCAAGATCGGCAATGGTGGTGTCTTCGGTCTCACCCGAGCGGTGAGATATGATAAATTTATATCCGTTTTCTGTGGCGAGTCTGACGGTTGCCAGCACTTCGGTAAGTGTTCCGATCTGATTCGGCTTTATGAGGATGGAATTTGCGTACCCGTCCTTTATTCCGTCGCGGAGACGCTTTTCGTTCGTGACAAAAAGATCGTCGCCAACAAGCATAACCTTGTCACCGAGCTCCCTTGTCATCTTTTTCCAGCCCTCATAGTCCTCCTGGTCAAGTCCATCCTCGATGGAGAAAATGGGATAGGCGGAAACGAGCTTTTTCCATCTTTCGACAAGCTCATCGCTACTGTAGGAATTTCCATGCCCCGAAAGCCTGTATTTTCCCCCCTCGGTGTACCATTCGCTTGATGCCGCATCAATAGCTATCTTAACATTATCCGTGCTGTTGCCGGATCTTTCTATTGCCTCGCAGATAAGCTCAAAGGCTTCATCGTCTCCCGCAAGATTCGGAGCGTATCCGCCCTCGTCACCTACCGTTGTTCCGTACCCGTTTTTCAGAAGAAGCTCGCCCAACTTGTGATATACCTCGCTTCCGATTCTTATAGCATCGGCAAAGGATCTTGCGCCCACGGGAGCTATCATAAATTCCTGAATATCAACATTGTTTGAGGCGTGTGCTCCGCCGTTTAAAATATTCATCATCGGAACGGGAAGTCGGCTTGCCGCAAGCCCACCAAGATAGCGGTAAATGGGCATATGAAATGAATTTGCGGCGGCTCTTGCCGATGCGAGTGACACTGCGAGAATTGCATTTGCTCCGATATCCGATTTGTCGGGAGTTCCGTCAAGCTCTATCATGGTGTGGTCTATCTCTGCCTGCTCGGTTGCACAAATGCCGGCAATTGCAGGGGAAATGAGCTTCCCCACATTGCAGACTGCGTCCAGAACGCCTTTTCCGTTGTACCTTTTCTCGTCTCCGTCACGCCTTTCGTGTGCCTCAAAAATGCCTGTTGATGCACCCGACGGAACACTTGCAACTCCTACCGTGCCGTCATTTAAAATCACCGTTGCCTCAACCGTTGGATTGCCTCTCGAATCAAGTATCTCTCTTGCTACCGCTCTTGAAATTTGAACCTTGTTCATCCTAAACATCCTTTCTTTTTCTTTTTACGAAAATATTATTGTCTATAAAGCGGAAATATATTCCGAGGAAAAATATTCTTTTATCGCCGCAAAGACGGTGAATGCCAGAGATTTGCGGTAGCTCTCGTCAAGCAGAAGAGCTTCTTCTTCGCTGTTTGAAAGGAATCCGCATTCTATGAGAATAGAATCACAAACAGCTCTGTCAAGAAGATAAATTGATGAATTTGCCGCCTTTGTTTTTCTATCGTTATCGTTTTGCAGTGTTTCTCTCACAAAGTTTTGCACCGTGTCTGCAAGCCTTTTGCTGCCTGCCGTGTTTTTTGAATACCAGACTTGAAGCCCCTTATAGCGCGCATCTCCAAAAGCGTTCATATGGATGCTGACGAAAACCGAGTCCGGATTGTTTTTTGCAATATCGAGTCTTGCACGAAGGTCAAGGGATTTTTTATGCCCCATGTAGTCGGCATTTCTGTCGTAGAGCAGAATATCCTCCGTCCTTGTCATTATGACCTTTATTCCCGATGCACGAAGCATATTTGCAATTTTCGTAGCAATGTCAAGATTCAACTCCTTTTCAAGTGAGCCGCCTTTGCCGCTTGCCCCTCCGTCCTCGCCGCCGTGTCCCGCATCTATTATGACGGTGGGCGAAAGCACAGTTGCATCGGCATCTAAAATGCTTGCTTTTTCTTTGACGACATTGAAATAAAAAACAGATATAAATATCAAAAGGGCTCCGATCAGTGCCAAAATCAGCGAAAAAATGGCAAAGGAAAGGGCAAAGCGTAAAGGATTTGGGTTGTTTTTAATTCTTGATAACATATCTCCCTCCGAGAGCGTAGCTTTTATTTAATCTTACGCTTCTCGAAGTGAGAAAATGAATTTATTTATTATTCAATATCAAATTCTGCGGTAAGACCGTCAAAAATTATTCGGTATCTGCCCGCGGGGAGGGGAGCATAAAGACCAAGATGGAAATTCATTTCAATATAATTCCTTGAAGATTCGTTTGCGGGCATGGGAAAATATACATCTGCCAGCCATGGAATCCATTTCCACTCACCGTCAACCAAGGCGTGCAGATCAAAGTTGTCGCCGTATTCAAGAAGTTCATAGTTATCGTTGTGTATGATTCCATATGCAGTCAGATCGTCAAACTTTTTGATCTCTATCCAAACTCCTTCTTTTTTATCAAGTGAACCATAATGGGTAGTAGGTTCAATAACTGCGTTCGGCATAAATTCGCCTACCCATTTTTCGTTGTCCTCGGCTGCAAGGCGCAGACCGGGAAAACTGTTGCTAAGCTCAGATTTTTCTAGCTCCACGGGAAAATCCCTTTCCAAGAGAGTGGCAAAATCATAATCAAATTTGTAGACATCGCCGTTTTGAGTAAGCAGATATCCGTTTGAAAACAACGCAAAGAAAGAAGGCTCTTTTTCTATCCTGATTTTTAACCCGTATATGGGGAGCTTGATTTTGTCATGAGAAAAATTTTTAACCTCTTCGGAGGGGGTATTTCTCAGACTGTTCATAATTTCATCAAGAAACTTTACTTCTTTTGCGACCTCTCTGCGAAGATACGGAACGGTGAGCTGACATTTGCCGTCATATGAGGCTGTTTCGATCGATTGAGTTTTCTCTGTTAGTGGAAAAAACTCATTTGCATCATATTTCGGCTCTTTTTCTTTGCAGGAAAATAGTGCGAAAAGAACGGTTAAAAGTGAAAGAACTTTATAAATAACCTCCTGTGTTTTTGTTAAAAAACGGAGCTGAATCGCACCTCGGCAAATCAGCTCCGTTTGAATTTACTTTGTATAAATGCCGATTCCAACACCGCTGTCCCATGTGCGATAGGGGCAAACGGGGATATTGCCGACAGTCATTATTGTGCAGATTCCGTTTGTCTCTGCAAATCCGGAATTTCCGGCGGTTCCTATAACGTCACCAAGCGCCACCAGGTCTCCAACATTTGTCTTGATCTCATCGAGGTGCAGATACCAGGTCTTAAGACCCATACCGTGGTCGATAACGACCATTCTTCCGCCGTATGTGGAGATTCCAGCATAGACCACCTTACCCGCATTGCTTGCAGGAATATTGGTTCCCTTGTTGATCTTCCATTCAACACCGATGTTTCTGTATTCCTCTTTGGTTGAGGAAACTGTTCTGTAAAGACCGAAGCCTGCGGTGATTTTTGCCTTCATTGCCTTCTGACCCTCGTAGTCTGTAAAGCTTTCGGTAAAGTACTTTGTAGACTCACTCTGTGCGCAGATAGAAGCGAAAAGCTCGTCAAATTCTGCAAGGGAGGTCTCATTTCTCGTGTTCTCTGCAATAACTTTGCTAACATTATGGGTATTAGTTCTGAATTTTTTGCTCTGGACTTCAAGATTTATCTCTTGAGAAACAGAGCCATATGAAAAAGTGAAAACATAAGAGCCGTGTGAAAGCTCATAGTGAAGCGGAACAAAAGCGATAACATGATCACCCTCTGCATAGAATGTAGGGGTATAGCCGATAGAGGGAGTGCTTGTAAATCTCACCTTTGAGGGATCGGCAACATTATAGCCTGTAATTGCAACGAAGTCACCGGGCTGGACACCTTCACTTTCTCCAATGAAAAATTCTGCACCCGCAATAAGCTTTGTTCTGAAATTGTAGGTTGCTTCGCCATAATAATCTCTTGTGTTGTCCTCATACCAGGATGCCTTTACCATAAATGTAAGGTCAGAATCGGTATCAAAAGAAAGAGTAGTAAGATCATCGGTAGAACCTTCATAAATAAGGGTGGAATTTTTGTCGTATACTTTGAGAGTATAGAGATCTGCCTTTGTACTGAAGGCAAGATCAAGCCCGCCTTCCATTTCGTATGTTATAAGCTCTTCGGTTGTTGCAAAGCCTGAAAGAGGGCTGTATTTTTCGCCGTCAAGCTTGTAATTCCAGCTTACGCTTGTGGGAGTTATGCTCTCGCCTGCAGTGTTTTTGAGTATCGGAAGTGAATCTTCGGAAAAAAGTGAGAGTGCATAGGGGGTTTTGAGGAACTTGTTGACATCATCTATTCCGAGCTGGTAAACAGTTCCATCGGGGAACTCGGCATAGCTGAGTGCGCCCGCTGTGTTCAGATAGTATTTATAGTCCTCCGCAACATTTCCGCTATGGAAGGTAACCTTATAGAAGGCTTTTCCCACAAGAGGCTCGGGAAGCTCCGCAACCTTTGCGGCATTTGTGTTCATAGAAACGAAAAAGCTGACAAGATCTCCTTCTGCATTGGTTTTTGCAACGGTGAAGGTTTGACCCGCAAGGTCGGCAATATCGATTTTTTCAACGAAGCTATTGGATATAGGGGCATTTTGCGTTTTTATGTAGCTTGCGATGGCTATATATGTGGGGATGAAAAGAAGCAGAACGCAAAGCACCGAAATTATAGTTTTTTTCATAATTATTTCTCCCGAACTTTAAAATTTATAAAGTTATTTATTATATTATACATTATTTTTCTCCCAAGGTCAAGAGGGGAGACGGATTTTGTTGTGTTAATCCCTGTTTTTAGATAAGATCCCTTATGATCTTTGAAGCCATGAGGAGTCCTGCCGCAGCGGGAACAAATGCTGTGCTTCCGGGGGTGCGCTCACCTGTTTTTATGGGTTCTTCTCTTGAAAAAACAACGGTAAGGTGATTTATTCCCATCTTGCGGAGCGAGATTCTGACGCTTTTTGCAAGAGGGCAATATTCTGTCTTTGAAATATCAGATATTTCGAGCCTCGAAGGGTCGAGCTTATTGCCTGTTCCCATTGAGGAAATTATATTTTTTCCGCTCTCCTTTGCCCTTTTTATCAGTTCAAGCTTTGAGGGGAGAGAATCTATTGCATCTGCGATATAATCATATTCCGAGAGGGGGAAAAGGTCGGCATTTTCTGCGCTGTAAAAAACGTCGTGTGCTCCTATTTCAAGCTCCGGGTTTATATCAAGAAGCCTCTCACGCATAATGTCTACCTTTTTTCTTCCAAGGGTTGAGTGGAGTGCTATTATCTGTCGGTTGAGATTGGATGGTGAGACGATATCGTTATCAAAAATGTCGATATGTCCAATACCGCTTCTTGCAAGAGCTTCGCACAGATGCCCCCCAACACCACCGACACCGAAAACGGCAACACGGCAGTCCTTTAAAATATTTATTTTTTCCTCACCGATCACCATGGCAAGTCTTTGCAGTTCCTCTTTTTTCATTTCTTTCTCCAAAAACGTTATATATCCTAATTATAATAAATTTTTTCGCATAAATCAAGTAATTTCTTTACATTTACCTAAAAATGTTGTATAATATATGTTTGAAAGAATTTTTTGACGCAAAGGAGCGTTTTATGAAGCTTGAAGAAAAAAAGATTTCATCAAAGGAGATATTTGAAGGCAAGGTAATGCGCATTACTGTCGATAATGTGGAGCTTCCCAACGGAGCTGAGGCTGTGCGCGAGCTGGTTCATCACCGTGGGGCTGTCTGCGTGCTTCCTCTTACCGATGACGGAGATGTTATATGCGTTCGCCAATTTCGCTATGCCCATGGCGAGGTGCTTCTCGAAATTCCTGCGGGAAAGCTGGAGGCAGATGATAATGACCACCGTGCGGCGGCTCTTCGTGAGCTTAGTGAGGAAACCGGTGCTGAATGTAAGGAGCTTATATATCTTGGCAAGCTTTATCCTTCACCGGCGATTTTCACCGAGGTCATCCATATGTATCTTGCACGTGAGCTTACATTTGGCGAAACACACCCGGATGATGACGAATTTCTCGAAGTTGAGAGAATTCCTCTCGAAAAACTCAAAGATATGGTCATGAGAGGCGAGATTTATGATGCAAAAACGCAGGTCTGCGTTATGCGTGCATATCTTGAAAACCTGAAATGATATCAAAAAAGAGAACTTGGCTTGATATTGCCATTATTGCTCTGGCACTTGTTATTTCTGCTTTTCTTATTGCGATCAGATTTTTTCCTTTCCGGGGTTCACTTACTCTTGCGGTAATTTCAGATGCGGGAGAGATGGAGTATTCTCTCTCGGAGAACAAGGAAATCAAGCTTGTATCAAGGGGAATTTCTTTGCTTATCAAGATCGAGGACGGTGCCGCATATATTGAGAGATCGGAATGTCCAAATGGGATCTGCATGAAGCAGAGTAAGGCAAAAAGGTCGGGGGACACTATTGTATGTGCGCCCGCGGGAGTTGCGCTGATTATAAGGAGCGGAGGTGCGTCATATGGCGATGCGGTTGCAGGGTAATAATGTACGCAAGCTTGTGAGATGCGCATTGCTCCTTTGCATTGCGCTTGTGCTTTCGTATCTTGAAAACGTTGTTGTGCTTCGGTTTGCGCTTCTCCCATTTATGAAGCTTGGACTTGCCAATATTGTTGTAACTTTGGCTTTTTTTGAGCTTTCAAGAGCAGAGGCTTTTGCCGTTTCTGCCATGCGTGTTATAATTATGGGAATCCTTTTCGGCAGCATCATCTCGTTTTGCTATTCCGCACTTGGTGCGCTTTTTGCCTTTGGCGGTCTTTTTATTGCCCGTGCCATCGGAAAAAGGGTAAGCTATGTGGGGACTTGCGTTGTTTGCGCTTGCTTTCATAATTTTGGGCAAGCACTTGTGGCGGCTTTGTTTTTCGGAATAAGGGTTGCCTCATTTTATCTGCCGTATCTGCTCATTTGCGGTGCGGTTTTCGGCACTTTTACCGGTGTGCTTTTGAATTTTATTTCTCAAAAATACAAAAAGGTGATTTCAAAATGAAAAAGTTTTTTTCAGCGTTTCTTTTGACGCTTGCGCTTGTGATGCTTTTCTCTTCCTGCGAGCCGAAGGATAACTATGTCGAGGCAACCTTTGTTGCCATGGATACTGTGATAAATATTAAGATCGCAGAGGACGAATATGACGAGACGGCAATGCTTTCGGAATGTGAAAGAATAATAAAGAATATTGAGAATGTCATTTCAAAGACGGTCTACGGAAGCTTTACTTCCTACACAAATGACGATGTGGAGCTTATAATCAATATTGATCCGATTTTTGAAGAGGTCATCGGGCTTTCCCTTGAATACTCAGCTCTGACGAACGGCAGCTTTGATATAACAATCGGATCTCTTAAGGAGCTTTGGGAGATTTGCGCTCTTGAGGGCAGAGAGCCTTATGAGGGCGAGATCGCATTAAAAAAAGAATCTGTTGGTTATGATATGCTTACCATTGAGGATAATTCTCTGAAAAAGGAAAGAAATGATATCAGGATCGATCTCGGTGCCATCGGAAAAGGATATGCGGCGCAAAAGGTCTGCGATTATCTGACAGAGGCAGGCGCAAGGAGTGCTATAATGTCATTTGGCGGAAATGTTGCGCTTGTAGGGGAGAAAAAGAGCGGCAAGCCCTATGTTGTGGGAATAAAAGACCCGAAAAATACAAGCGATGTTGTGGGATATCTGTCTCTTGAAGGTGGATTTGTTTCGGTTTCGGGGGACTATGAAAGATATATCGAGATAGGCAACAAGAAATATAACCACATTATAGACCCCGTCAGCGGAAAACCCTCCCGGAGCGATATCCATTCGGTTTCGGTTATATGCAATTCCGATGACGGTGCTCTTGCAGATGCACTTTCCACTGCACTTTTCGTTATGGGAAAGGATAAGGCAATGGAATTTTATAATAGCGGTGCGGTAGAATTCGAAGCGGTGATAATTACCGACGAAGGTATCTTTATGACCGACGGAATAAAGGATAAATATAAGGAAAAGTAATTTTTGGAGGCAATTTATGAATTTTCATGAATATTCGAAGAGCAAATACGATTCGGTTTTAAAGGTTATAAGAGATCTTTGTGCAATTCCCGCTCCATCACATTTTGAGGATGAAAGGGCAGAATACTGCAAGCACTTTCTCGAAGAAAACGGAGCTGAGGGAGTATATATTGACGAGACGAAAAATGTTATTTATCCACTTGGATGCGAAGGCTCGGACGAAATAACCGTCATTGCCGCTCACACCGATACGGTTTTTCCCGACAGAGAGCCTATGACACTTAGTGAGGATGAAGAAAAAATATATTGCCCGGGGGTTTATGACGATACTGCAGAGGTTGCGATCCTTTTGCATACCGCAGTCTATTTTGCAAAGTATGGAGCAAAGGACAAGGGCGGCTTGCTTTTTGTTTGCAATTCATGCGAGGAGGGGCTTGGAAATCTCAAGGGAACAAGGGCAATTATGAGTGCTTTTGACGGAAGGATCAAGCAATTCATCTCCTATGACTGCACAGGCGGGATTGTCAATCGTGCGGTAGGATCAAGGCGATTTGAGGTTGAAATTAAGACCGAAGGAGGACATTCCTTCGGTAATTTCGGAAACACCAATGCGATTGCGATTATGTCGGATATGATCACCAAGATTTATTCCATCGAAGTCCCCAAAATTGAGGACACGAAAACTACATATAATGTGGGTATTGTCAGCGGCGGAACAAGCGTTAATACCATCGCGCAAAATGCAAAAATGCTTTGCGAATATCGCTCGGACAGCGCAGACTGTCTTGAGATTATGAAGGGAAAATTTGTGGAGATTTTCAGTTCGGGTTATGATGCGGAAATTTCCGTAAAGATCGTTGGCGAGCGTCCCTGCGGCAGAAATATAGATGCTGTGGAGCAGGAGAAGCTTGATAAAATATGTGAGGATGCCATATCGCAAATTTGCGGATATATTCCCGAGAGAAAAAGCGGTTCAACCGATTGCAATATCCCGCTCTCAATGGGTATTCCGTCGGTTTGTGTCGGAGTTACACGGGGCGGCGGAGCTCACACAAGAGAGGAATGGCTTGAAAAAAACTCACTTCTCTGTGGACTTGAGCTTTCTCTTCAAATTGTTGATTCTTTCTGAATTTCAATATAGAATCGCAGACGGATCAAATGCTTTCTTATAAGCTTTGCCCGCCCGCGATTTCTATATTGTGTGATAAACAGTAATTTATCGAACTGTTGAAGATGTATTTTGTAGGGGACGTCGTGGTCGCCGTCCCCTACAGATCAGCTCATTTTTAATCGGTATCCTACAGTTCGCTAAATTACTGTTTCTAAGGCAAAAAAGAGGCTCGCCCACAGGGTGTGCTGTCGCCAAAGGCGACTGAGAGGGCAATATGTTTTATTTTGCAAATCCTCTCCGTCACGCTAAAGCGTGCCACCGCCCCCTGTGTGAGAGGCTTTTTCTTGTTCAAAGTTTTACAAAGCACATAGTTTAAACCGTACCCAAAGTCAAGGACAATCTCAAATAGTTAATAGTAAATTTACA
>CAYPKQ010000094.1:0-9936 GCA_964411355.1 uncultured Lachnospiraceae bacterium | reverse complement strand
AGAAGCACCCCCATCTCACCTATGAGAGTTGCGATATATGTAAGCGGTGTCATTCTTAAATCACCCCCTCCCATGCAGTCGCATATTCATAAAGGTATAATTTAATTCATGTATCATATCTCCTCACCTCTTTAAAGTGCTTCTATTTGTGCATCAATAAACTCTCTGCGGCGGCGGTAAAAATCAATAATATGTGAAAGATCATTAACGGATGTATTTGGAATCTGTGTCCATATTTTCACTTCTTCGTCATACAAAGCTTTTGGGATAGAGCCAATAAATGTTGTGAATGTTTCTCTTACTGTTTGTTCGCTCAAAGCTCCATTTGTAAGCTCCTCATATCTTGCCTTGAGTTTATCAGCCTTATATGTCTTTAAGAGACGGTAAATATCATTCGTTCCAACAAGACCGTTTAAGTCATATTGGCTCTCTCTGAGGAAGCGGTTGCCACTTGCAGTAACACCGTCACCATTCGCAGTAAGACCAAGAACAGAATCCATATCATAAGCCGAGAAAAACCACTTTACACCGTCATAAGTTGCTAAGAGATAATTTTTTACACTCGCATCGTGGTTGCAAATAGCCAAAACGTGCAGAAAGTAATCAATTGCACTATCAACATCAAGGTACTGCGCAACATTATTGTCAAAGTCTTCTGCGCTCTTACAATCTATACACGCTTGAAGCAAACGATTTAAAGAGTTTTTTATCCATTCCGTATCATCCTCATTAGGCGCATATTCGACATCAAAATCGCCATCTAACGTTGCAAGTCCTTTGAACGCACAGGAAGGATATGAAGTTCCATCAGCACATACAATAGCTTCATTTTCACCTTCACCCATTCCGAACATCCATCCATCTTTGGGAATATTAAATGTGTACAAGCCCGAGTACTCTTCGTTTACCATTACGCATATCGGGAAACCGTCAATTGCGCCGCCATTCGGCAAAGCATTCAAGGTCTCATTTGTTAGTGTTCTGCTCTTAACTACACCGCCCCATAACTTTGCGCAACAAACATTTCTCGAATGAGTAATATCGATATAGTTAGCTTTGAGACAATATTTATTTTGTTCTCCCCATCCCGATTTGGCTTCAAATGCTGTATCAAATTTGACCGTATAATTCTTTTTAGGATATGCCAAAGATGAGGAACCTTGCCATTTTAAGGTGCAAGAACCTTCTCTGTATTTTCGTACAGTATTCACTATATATCCGTATTTGTATGTCAATGTAACAGCGTTGTCTTTTGTCATTTCGGAAATATCTCCGTTAAATTCAAGTACAGGCAAATCAAAGCGATAAGGGTCGAATTTAAGCGAACAGTTCTTCTGCAACATTTTATGCAAGGCAATGTATGGCAAAGCTTTCGGGAGAATATAATTAGTTGTGTTACGTTGAATTTTTACACGATTTATAATCGGCTCGAAATCTTCCGTACCGCCTTTATACACACAAATTCTTGCCAAACAATCGTTTCGTACAACTCTGCGGCTTACATCCCAATCATTGTCTCCAACTATAAGTTTGAGTGTAAACGGGTCAAATTCAAATAATCTAACATTGTCAGATGCATAGTCGCACGATATTATTTCATCTTTGCACAACGGGATATAATCTTTTGTTCTTACCCACTGATTGGCTGCACTATCATCCGTTGCACTTTCGTTGCCGTTTAAGTAATCTACTACGCCAAGTTCCCAATTATCAACAGAGATTGTTTCTATAAACGGAAAAACTTTCACCACTTGCATTTTCTCAGTAATAGCATCTATGTCAATGATTTCATTTGAAATGGTCTGCGGTGCAATGTAATTTGTAGCTACATTTCCAGCTTCTATTTGGAAATTTTGTGGGATCAGTTCTTCCCAAGAATTGTCTGGATAATTTCCCCAAAGGCTGATACGAATATAAGCGCACTCTGCATCGAATTGCGTTGTAAAGAATGTTTTAGAACTGATTGAAGGTACATTATCGTTCCTTTTAATAAAAGTATAATCTGAGCGATACTCTCTCACATATAAAGTTGCACTAAAAGAGCTTTTTTTCCACGAAAAAGCATAATCTTTTCCGCCCTCTACAGATATAAATTCGGGTGCGGCAACAAAGTTAATTCCCGATGTAACCTCTAAAAAAGCTCCGGTGCTATTTATGTTCGCATTTTGAAAAATTCCTATAAATAGATTTCTGGTTGCAACTTTTGGGATATATTCACTTACAACTTCCAAAGCGTTTTTTTCCGCATTGTCTGTCGAAGTTCCTCCGCCTACGCTCTTGTTTTTTTCAACATTTCCTTTCATTCTGTGTCACCTCCTAACACATAATTACTCTGATGACGATATTACAAACAGAAGAACCGTTTACAATTTTAAGTGCAGAAACCGTTTTATTGATCTCGTTGCCTGCGTCGATCTCCTGCCAGAGAGCCTTGGCACTTTCGGGGTGCTTTGAAAGTGTTCCGTAAAGCACAACTTCACCATCGGACTGCCAGCCTATATCGTTTATGCTCCTTTTATTATGGGAAACAGGAGGCATTTCCAAAATAACCGTTTCGTATGCCGCAAGAGACTTTTCATAAACAAAATTAAAGCCTTCTGTCACTTTTTCAAACTTATCCACTGTTTTTTACACTCCTTTCGACATCTGAATTTCAACATATGTAGCTGTTGTGTCCTCAGCATGGCGAATGGTAGAAGATGTTATCTTATTGTAACCTTCAAGGGTAAACAGTATCTCATCTTCTCCTTTTTCGTTCTCTTTGAGGAACTCAAGGGAGCTTACCCCCTCTGTGTTTACTACTGTATCAAATTCTGTCGAGGTGATATTTCCCATGAGCTTCAAAATCAGCACCCATCCGATACCGACAGTTTCACCGCCTACAGTCTTAAATACTTTTTGTTCCGTTGGCGCAGTACATTCCTTTACCGCACCGCTTGCAAATTTAACTTTCATCTTCGCTCGCTCCTTATTTTAATTTGATTATTATTTTATAAGTTGGATCGGCACTGTAAACAATGCGCAAACCAACTATTTTTTTATTATCCGTGTGCGGCAGTCTGCCGCCTAATATTTCATCATAGAAATAAAATGAATTATCGGCAAAAAGCTCTTTAATATCCTCTGGAGAAGCAGGCTTGAAAATATCAAATTTCACACATATCGTATCACCTACGGTATATGTTCTCAGAGTGCTGCAACAAAAGGATTTTTCTCCGTTACACACAAGCATTGTCATGCCCCCCTTACGGTATTGAATTGAGTTCGCTTACGAGAACGTTCATCATATAAGCAGAGATTTGCCATTCTGAATATACTGTCGGAATATAAGTTCCGTATCCATCGATCTCCTGTATCGCAAGCCGAGCTTGGTTGTACATTGACGCTGTAAAATCGTTCCCGGAATAAGCCGATGTGAACTCGTAATCTGTGAGACCTTTATATTTTCTGAAAGAATTGATACGAGTGGTAAAATTATTCCACTCTTCCGCCGAAAGATTAAAGGTCTCTCCTTGTTTCTTTTCAAGCGTCCAAGAAAAATCAGAAGGTCTTGAAGCAGTCGCAGGGACTTCAATATTAAGAATTGTTGTTCCGGTAGTATCTTCTGACCAGCCACGCACCCATATGTAATATGTCTGCCCGGCAGTCACTTCACATGAAATCAAAAAGTTACTGTCTCCCCCACTATCATCGTTTTCAGCAATAGGATCGTTGGGAACACCTGTGTCGCTGTCAAATTCGGTAGTTGTTGAAAGATAACCGTATGTATCGACAGTTCCTGTAGTATAGAAGTTTGCAGTTCCGCTTGAGGCAAAAACAACCGCGTAGCGATTTATACCACATGAAGATATGGAGAGAGATTTTGTTGTATCTTCGGATATTTTACCGACATCCTCTGAAGTAACCTTCCATTTCGGTTCTTCTTGGGTCTCACCGGGCGCATCAATATAAAGGGTTACATTTCCGGATGAATCGGGAGATGTACTTCTAACCCACACATAATATTTTTCACCTGCTTCAACACTATAGCTAATACTGAAATTAGGCGCTCCGTTACCGTCATCATCAGATACTAAATATTCTTTAGGTTCTCCGTTTTCACTATCCCACCCCATTGTAGTGCCAAGATAGCCGAAAGCATCAATATCTGTTCCCACCGAGTAAAAGGATGCAGTGCCGCTTTCTTCAAAAATAACAGAAAAACGGTAAATCTCATATTCCCCCAGATTTATATCTACAGATTTAAGAGATGATACAGTTCCTAAAGCCTCTATATGGCGCGTCCATGACGTGTTTACTGCTTCACCTTCTGCTCTTATATAAATATCCTCATCTCCGCTGTAAGTGAATGGATTGTCAGTGCCGAATTGCTGCTCTGCGGATGTACTGCCGATTCTGTACACCCATTGTGTGAACTTACATCCCTCTGCCGGGGTAGCAGTAAATGTCGTAGAACGTGTTAATCCGTCAACATAATGCTTTTCGTCACCATAATATCCTGTGTGACTGTACATATAAGACGATATGAGAGTTTCGCTTATACACTCATCGGTAAAATATGCGGTTATTCCATAGCTCATAAAACCACCGCCTTATCCGAATACGGCAATATAAGACTTGGTTTTTACCCATTCCTGTGTTGCCACAAGCTTGCTATTTACGTAAAACGTCGGTTGATTTTCATCGTCATCATAATTATCCAAATCCTCGAAATACGCTCTTTCACAGCTGGTATAAAAATATGTGTCTTCGCCGCTCAAAGTAACACCGCCAGTAAATTTAATCATTTTTTTCTCATTGCTTTCAGGATCTCCAATATTCAAGGCGCTTGATACTTGTGCAATGCTTGTACTGATATAATCAGCAGCTATTATGCCAGATTTAATATACTCTGCATTGATAAAAAGCTTATTTTCTCCATCTTCTTCGCCAGGATAAAATGCAGAGAAAAGCCCCTGTTCTTCGCCATTATTTGTCAGTGCGTCGAAAACATTTTCGGCAGTAACACTGGCATCACTTCCCGGATTACCGGGCTCACCTTGAGGTCCTTGTGGTCCTTGAGGACCTCGATCCCCCTTATCACCGACAACCTTTGTTGGTGTGCTCCAGCTTTCACCACCGTCAAAGCTCATTTGCATATACTTATCCCCAGAGACCATACTACTGTGCCAAGCAACACCATCAGAAGAATACTGAGTGAGGACAGGCGAGTTAGACATATCCCAGGTAACATTTCCGCTAAGAACGAGATTCCGTGTAATAGTGGCAGTACCGTCAATGACCGTATTTCCCCTAAGCTTAAATCCTTCGGATGTCTGCTCAAACATCGTATAGACTGAATTACCACTAAAATCTTCCCATTTTTCTGATGAAAAATTATAGTAGTAATAAGTTTCGTCTATAACACTACCTTCAGAATCACATTTCTGTACCTTGTATATCTTATTTTTATCTGTAGCATTTGATAAATCGTTTATTGTCACTGCAGCTTCAAGATTTATTTGTTTTTCAACATAAGAAGAAATACTGCTTGCGGTTTGTTCGATAGTAGAATACTTTGACAGAACATCGCTTGTTACATATTTGTCCCCGATCAGATCGGTTACATATTTGGTGGTAACGGTTGTAGAGATTTTTTCTGCCGTTTGCTCTATTGTCGAATATTCTTTGAGCTTTTCCTCGAAATCTTCTTTGCTAACGGTAGATTTTAGCGCATTTGCGGTTATCTCAATTTGCGCTTTCATTTTATCTTGCGCAACGGTAAAGCCTTTTCCGAGATTTTCGCTGCCAAGATTATATATGGCATCTTCATATTTGCGCTTAAATATCGCAAGCTCGTCACGAAGAAGCTGTACTTCTTCCCGAAGCTCCTTGAAATTCATTTTAGATATGTCTTCTTCACGCATAAAGATCACCGCCGTTTTCCATGAACAGCTCAAGCTCGTACAACTTCACATATCCGAATCCCTCAACATGGAGTTTTATTCCGTAGCTTGCGGTCTTTCGAGGCTTAACTCGGATAGGCTTCTGACCGTAAGAAGAACTTTCATAAACGAGATGAGAGTCGATTTTGTCGAATTTCTCATCATCATACAGCACATATACCTTGATATTCGCTCCTTCTGCAATATCGGCAAACATCTGTATTTTCTTTATGTGCTTTATATCTACCGTCTCATTTGTTATAAGGTCGGTTTCAAAGCTCCAAGAATGGCTGTAATCGCCTGTATCCATTTTGCAAATTAATCCGTTTCCACAAAGCATATACATACCGCTTTTATTGTGCGCAAATCCAACAATTCTTTGTCCGATTGCTTGTTCTGACCAAAGCTCGGTAAAAGTGTCATATACAAAAAGTCTTTTGTTTTCGCCTGCATCTTCACAATATAGATAATAGCATCTGCCATCTGTACCGCTTACAGCATTTACATATTCGGACATATTGAGAGCGTAACTGATAATGCGAGGATTTGAGCCTGTATATATCTTCACATTGTCCTCGGAAACAAATATAAGCCTGCCGTCAACGTCCTGTATCGTTCTGTTGTCGATAGTACCCTCCGCATATATATCTTGAATACGGAAAGGATTTTTTGTGTTATATATTTCGTGCATATAATCACGCTTGAAACACACTATGTGTCCACCAAAGTTGGTAATACCCGTAAAAACGCCGCCTGCTTTTGTATTAGACTGCGCAGTTGAACACCAAGCATTGCTTTCGTTGTATTCGTCAACGGTATCAAGATTCCAATTCGTGTAATCATTGTATCCGCTTGCATATACGCGGTTATCGTCAACACCGAAAAGTCTTGAAAGATGTACTGCGGCATATTTTATATCAGGCATTGCCGGGGGAACACTTACTTTCCAACCCGAATTTTCGCTGTCACCTATATCATCCACCCATCTGTAAACATTATTATCATAGGTGTTACGATAGTAGAAATTGTGACTTGCGGTGTCGGGAGGCAGATACGGGTCTGTTTCGTTTGTGTACTCCTTCACAAGAACCGACATGTTGCTAATTGTAAATTCATCACTGTCAATTTCAAAGTCCATAGACTTTTTATCGGGGAAAATAAGCAGCTTTTTTACATAATTACCGCTCACAGGGTCTGTTGGTGTATCGTAAACATTAAACTGCACAACGCACCGAGGATATTCATCAGCCTCCGTTGCATCTTCGCTTTGAAGTTTGCCGGAACTTACCGTAAACGTGTCTGTGTTGATATAATCGATCCATATTGATGCGTCAGGTCGATATATAATAAGTAAAAAATTATCAAAACCAAATATACCGATCGGATTCGGATAATCCCGTGCATTTAAAATATGCTTTTCCGAAGGTACAAGATAAGGTTCTTCGAGGGTAGAAATATTCTTTTCCATAGACAAAGCCCCGGTATCTATTGTCTGCCTGTAATTGAGCCCACACCATGAACGCTTTATCATTTTGTAATATTTTTTGCCCGAAGGGAGCGGCATTTGCAAATATGAGAGCTTGTTTTCATTCTTTTTCGCCATAAAAACACCTCATAATCCGAATTTTGGCTGTTTTTCCTCGAGCCAAGCTTTGAAGGTTTCAAGCAGGATATTGTAGTCATTCAGCCACATTGCAGCCAGATCGCCTTCATTTGCAATCTTGTATGCCTCGCCTCGCAGCTTGGCTTTTGCAAGATCGATAAATTCGATAGGAAGCATTACATTAAGATTCCTAATATTGTCCGTATTCTTAAGCTCGGGCTTTACAAAATATATAAATTTTATTTTCTCGGGCGCTTTTCTTGGATTTATACCTATGTTATTTCCGATTTTGTAATAAGTATCGGGGAAAATAACCCCACTTGCAACGGTTGAGAGGGCAAGCTGTGTTTCGTCTGCATATATGGCGTGTATGTCCTCAAATCTTATAGCATTTTCGCCACTCGGTACATTAAGGGTATCAATACCGATAAGATTTTCCGAAACATTGTTAAGCTCAATCTTGCCTTGTTCACGAATAAGCTCGGTATAAAGCAACTGCTCCAAGGAGTTCAGCCACATAATATAGCTTTCGTCTGAAATCGGAAGCGAAATATCAGCTTCAGCTTTTATTCGATTGATCAGTTCCACTGCACAAATTCCGCTGTCAAACATATTACCACTCCATTCGTTTCATTTTTCTGCCCTTTGCGTTATCATTCCAATATTTGAGGTAGGCATCGCGAGATTTTCTGATAAATTCTGCTTTGCGCTCTTCTCCTCCGCTTGCGAGGAAGATTATATTGTCAACAATAGCGTTGTGGTATAGCGGTAACACAACATTTTTGTCCGAAAGGGCTTTAGGCGGTTCAAATTCAGCATCTTTTTGGAATACAAAATTGCCATACATGGACCAAAGCTCCGTCACCGTATCTTCAAAGTAGTTAAGAAACCTTCTTTGCTCAATCGGTATTGTTAGATTTACTTTTTCAAAAATTTCAAGTACAGACACTTTTTCACCACCTTTTTTTAAAAATGTTCAGCAAGTGCCAATCTCCCCTGCGGCAAAGAAATATAGAAAATACCGCAGGGGAAAACCGACATCTACCTGCTAAAAGCAAGTAAAATTATTATGCACAGCAATCTGTGATACGAACACAACCACCGGGGTTCTTGCATATCAGATCACCATAGTTTGCAAGAAGTGCTCTGTAGCAGCTCTGCCTTTCCATAAGGTTGAAGATACCGCCGTTCTGAAGCTCCGCAAAGTTCCAATCGAGAGAATGAAGCTCAAGACAGCCTGTTTCAACACCCCACATTTCCTTTGCGGGAACAAAGCTTTCGTTGACAATGTCGATTTCCTTGTTACCGAAAACAAACTTGATCGCCTTGAATCCACCACTCAAAGTGTGGGATATTTCCTCAACACGGATATTGTTTACTCTGAGGTAATTTACATAGTGGTCATATGCGTCATCACCGCAAAGGAGCATATCAATGTTTGAGTTCTTGTCGTTCTTTGCCTGACGGAGTGCCTTTGTGATAAGACCATCATCAATATCACCGCCGCCGCTCTGAACAACAGGCTTAAGGAAAGGATTAAGTGCCTTGTTTACACCGTAAATGCTTTCAATACTATCATCAAAGATAGCACCAAGACCTGTAATTTCCCTGTTAAACGAGTTCTGAACGGTAATGAAGCCTGCAGAGAAGGTAGAGGCATCGCCGCCGATGGTAATAGTCTTGTTAGCTCTGTCTATGCTGAGCAGTCTGCGACCTGCGCCGCCTGCCTGAGGAGCCGTACCGCCTGTTGCATAGATGTCGATGATAAGACCTTCCTTAAGGTAGGACACATCATCAACCTGGATGGTGTTGCCGGCTTCGGCAAGTGCCTTGGTGGTAGTAAGAATACCCGTACCATTGCCGAAAAGAGATCTTCCGACATTCCATTTTGCTGTTTCATATGCGCCCTTAACCTCGGTATCGAGAGCATTTGCCATAGCACCGCCCGAGCCGGTCAGCTTGACAGCCTTTTCGGAAATTACGATGTTTACGTACATATCCTTCGCAGTTGTTTCAAAGCGCTCTACTCTTACGCCGCCAGCTGCAGGAGTTTCGGCGCCTTCTGCACCAAAACCGAAGCCACCCGAAAGACCTACGGGAGCAGCGGCAACGACCTTATTTGATGTAAGCTTGGGCTTCTTTATCTTGCCAAGAAGGGCGGAAGGCTCAATACCGAGCTGATTACGCCAGGCAGGCAGATAATTTTCCTTTAGGGCTTTTTCAAAAGTAATTAAATTCTGTGACATTTAAAATCATCTCCTATAATTTTTTTGTGTGAGGTTTATACACCGCCGAACATTTTTCTTGTTCTTTCCGATGCTTCCTCAAGTGTTTTGGGTTTTTCCTTTATATCCAGTGCCGCATTTACCGCACCGCTACTTGCAGAAAACGGTGGCACTTGCTGACTTT
>CAYPKQ010000093.1:0-10010 GCA_964411355.1 uncultured Lachnospiraceae bacterium | reverse complement strand
CTACCGTCTCCACATGCCCGGTTGAGGGGAACATATCCACGGGAGAAACTTCCCCGATTGAGTACCCTAATTCTTTAAATAGTACGCAATCGCGTGCGAGGGTGTCGGGGTCGCAGGAAATATAAATTATTTTCGGTACTTCAATCTCCGAAAGGTATCGGATAAGCTCGGGCGTGCTTCCTTTTCTCGGTGGGTCGATGATGACCGCATCTGGCTTCAGCGATCCCCTTGCCTTTGCGGCGGTTTCCGGCAGCTTTTCGGCAGAGGATGCGTCTCCGCAGTAGAATTCTGCATTTTTAATTCCGTTTATCCTTGCATTTTCCTTTGCACATTCCACAGCCTCTGGGACTATCTCAATGCCGATTATCTCACCGACCTTATCCGCAATCGAAAGACCGATAGTGCCTATTCCGCAGTAAAGGTCAAGGACTGTTTCACTTCCCGAAAATTCTCCGAGAGAAGCAGCAGTAGCGTACAAAAGCTCTGCGCAGTCATGGTTTACCTGATAAAACGAGCCGGGGGAAATATTAAATTTCTTGCCGCAAAGCACATCGGTGATATAAGGCTTGCCGAAAAGCATCAGATATTTTTCCCCAAGCACAACATTTGTGCTTTTTTTGTTGAGATTCAGCATTATGCTCTTTACAGACGGGAATTTTTCGGTGAGGCTTTTGCAAAATTCCTCCGAATGTGGCATGGTGTCGCCGTTTATGACGATGCAAACCATGATCTCGTCGGTGTTTTTTCCGTATCTGAGATAAAGATGGCGCAGAAGTCCCTTGCCGCTTTCTTCATCATAGACGCTTATGCCTTTTTTTGTTGCAAATTCGCAAAAAAATGAAAGTATCTCGCCAAATATCTTTGGCTGCAGAGCACAATCAAAGGTGGGAATTATTTTGTGGGTCTTTGAGGCATAAAAGCCCGCTGTAACGCCGTTTTTCCCCATGCCGATGGGATATTGCGCCTTGTTTCGGTAGTCTGCTCTTTCCGGGAGACAGAGCACATCATTTACCTTAACATCGGAAAGCCCGACCTTTATAAACGAATGCTTTACATAGCTTTTTTTCAGCTCCAGCTCATGCTCTCTCTTTATGTGTCTGTAAACGCATCCGCCGCAGGAAAGGGGAGCACCACAGAATGAATCTTCTCTATATGGTGAAGGCTCGATAATTTCTTCAAGCCTTCCGACACAAAAGCTTTTATTCACCTTTATGAGCTTTGCTCTGACAAGCTCGCCTGTCACTGCACCGTTTATGAAAATAACACATCCGTCATCAAGCTTACCTACTCCGCTTCCGAGATTATTTATCTCGTTTATTCGGACTGTGACTAAATCGTCTTTTTTTAAAATTTTCATTATATGACCTTTATTTCGTTTGAATTAAATATACTGATTTCTATGCTGCTATCGGCTTTTTTTACAAGCTCTGCCAAAAATTCGCAAACCGGAGCTTCTGTAAAGTAGTGTCCTGCCTCAATGAGATTTATTCCCAGCTCCGGGGCATCTACCATGATATTATAGCTTATTCTTCCGCTCAAATAGGTATCTGCACCGCTCATTATTGCGGCACTGACAAAATCCTTGCCGTCGCCACCCAAAAGTGCGATCTTTTGTACCTTCTTTCCGCATGACGAAGCAAGAACGAAAGGCGCGTCCAGGGCTTTTTTCAGCTTTTCGCAAAAATTACATGTTTCCATTGGCATATCAAGCGTACCAATTCTGCCCATTTCTTCTCCCGCAGGTCCAAAGGGAACAGCGTTTTTCAGACCTAACTTTTGGCAGAGAATGTCATTTACACCGCCGCTTAAGGCATCAAGCCTTGTATGAAATGACATTGCGGAAATATCATTTTTTATAAGGGTTATTGCCTTTTTTGCGCTTGCCACCGATGGCTCAACAGCACCGATCTTTTTAAATATCATGGGATGGTGTGAAATTATGGCGTCAAATCCCTCTCTCTTCGCCTTTTCAACAGTTTTTTCCGTGATATCAAGAGCGATAAGCACCTTTTTTACCTCTTTTTCGGTGTCACCCGAGCACATAAGTCCGTCATTATCCCAATCGCATGAAAGGGAAGATGGAATGGCATTATTTAAATAATTATATAGCTCAATGGTTTTCATTTTTCACCTCATATGTTTGAAGAGTATTCAAAATATTTTGCTCAAAAGACGCATCTTTTCCTGCGCTTTGCAGTCCTTCTATGCGGATTATCAAGCCTTTCATCGTTCTGATGAGCATTTTTTCAAAAATCAGAGAAGTGCTGTTATTTTCAATATTGTATTTTCCGAGAAGTGCCTCTGCTTCGCTTATCTCATATTTTATTCCCGTATATGTACAGCAGAGTGTAACATATTGCTTTCCGCTTTGTTCCGAAAGCGTCTCTTCAATAATTGAAAATCCATTTTTAGCAAGGTATTTTCGGAGATCATCGGCGGCAGTCATCGGCTGGAGAATAAAGCGTTTTTCCTCGTTTTTTACCCATGGAGCGGCATCGAGAATATGAGCGATAAGCTCACCGCCCATACCGAATATGGCAATGTCATCGGGGGAAAAAGACTCAAGAGAGTAAAGTCCGTCTGCACGAATGACAGTAATTTTTTCTGAAAGACCGCATTCTGCCACATTTTTTCTTGCTCGCTCGGTTGGTCCTTCATTGATATCGGATGCAACGGAGCGTGCCGAAAAGCCGTTCTGAACGGCATATATGGGAAGATAGGCATGGTCTGTGCCGATATCAGCAAGAGTTTTATCTTTTCTTAAATATTTCAGAGCAGTACGAAGTCTGCTGTCAAGCTTCTGCATTTTTATTAGGCTCCTTAAAGCAATACCCCGCAAGTTGCGGGGCAGTGCATTTTTTGATTATTTGGATTCAAGATACTTATTTATCTTTGCAACGAGTGCATCGGCATCTGTGCCGTGAACCTTGCAAGCATCCTCAACGCTCTCGCCTCTTGAAGCGGGGCATCCGAGGCAATGCATACCGATCTCAAAGAAAAATTGAGCAGTATCGGGGCAAGCATCAAGAATATCGCCTATAATAGATTGCTTTGTAACAGTCATTTTCGTGACCTCCTTATAAAACGAAATGGATGAGAACTCTGTTCTCATCCATTATTATAACACATTTATCTCATCAAGTCAACTTTTTTCTTAAACAAAAAATCTTTTTGGTGTCTAATATGTTGCGCAGTTGTCGCCACAGTCTGCAACAACTGTATGACCGCAGATTATTTCGCCAAAATCACTCATCAAATAAAAAGCAAGCTCTGCAATTTCATCGGGATGGATAAACCGCTCTATTGCATGACGCTCATATTTTTGATTCATGCTTTTGGCATAACGGGATATCATCGGGGTAAGTGTGGCACCGGGGGCTATACCGTTGATAATGATTCCGTTGTGACCGTATTGGTTTCCAAAAGCACTTGTCCATTTGATAATTGCACTTTTTGCTGCACCGTAGCTGCCTATTATCTTCATGCAGGCAGCATTTGAAGCAAAAATCAGAATATTTCCTTTGATTCCTTTGGAAAAAAATAATCTATTTCATTTCTCATAAGGAAAAAAGCTCCTTTAAAATTCACATCATTCAAAGTGTCCCATTCATCGGGAGTGATATCCCAAGGCTCATATCCTCTTCCTGTACAAGCGTGTGTTCCGAGGGCAGCGGCATTGACAAATCCGCCGATTCCACCGAGAATTTTTTCTGCTTCTTCAAAAAATGATGTATGTTTTTCACATTCGAAAATATCAAAAACTTTTATTTTTAGTCTTTCACTTCCGATTTCTTCTTTTGCGGAAAGAAGCTTGTCTTCACTTCTGCCTATAATAAGGACATCTGCACCTGCATTACAAAAACGTTTTGCAACAGCAAGACCGATCCCGCTTCCTCCACCAAAAATAATTATTTTATCGTTTCTGAGTTTCATATTTATTACCCCTTAATTTTTTGCAATTATATCATGATGATATATTTTATTCAATTAACTGTATGTCACTTTTACATTTTATAGCACAAAAAATAAACGGATTTGAATTGGCTTATCGAAAGCTATGTGACAAGTATTAAAAAAACTATAATTATGCTGTATAAGATTATTTCAATTTATATTCTGTATGGTCTCCTGTATAATTTTTCGGCGAAACGCCCGTGTGGCGTTTAAAGCTTCTTGAAAAATCGTATATGCTCGGATAACCGAGAGCTTGTGCAATATCGGAAATGCTTCCTCTGTCGGAAAGTAAAAGCTGCTTGGCTTTTTCTGTTTTCATATGGCTGACATAGCTCATCGGCGGCATTCCGTAAAGGTCGGTGAAGAGCTTTCTGAAGGTGACGGTAGGCATTCCGGCAACTTCTGCCAGCATATCGTTTGTCATCTTTGTGTCGATATTATTGATTATATATTCAACAGCGCCTTCAAGCTTTTTCTGCTTTTTGCTTGGAACATATGCCTTCATTTCCTCACGGAGCAGAAGATTCAAGGCAGAATACGCCAGCTCTATACATTCAAGCATATAAAAAGGCTGCTTCAAGGTCATTTTATATTCAATATTTTTCATTATCTTTAGTAGCTTTTCGTGATTTTTCGTTGAAAAAACCAAGAGAGAATCATATTCTTCATCGCAATCGAATTCAATTGACATATAATGACCGCTTTCGGTGCATTGCCAATCATAGTTTGAGCTTTTCGGCAGAAGGATGGGGGAGGACATATTGGAAATATATTTTTTTCCGCCACAGATATATTGGGTCTCACCCTCATATTTGAATATCAATGCCCAGCAGTGGCGGTCACGCCTTGAATTTTTCATGTTTTTTTCGTTATAGCTGCTGATTGCCGTAAGAACACTGTTTATTCTTATCTTCTCAAGAATTGAGACTTTCATTTTTATCACCACCGATAAAATTATAAAAGATATTTGCGGTTTTGTCAACTCTTTTGTATCAAATTTGATAAAAATATCATATTTGCTATTTACCCTTTGAAGAGATGGGGTTATAATTTAGTAAAAAGGTTTTAAAGGAGAAAAAGATGAAAAAACTCGGTCAGATAGGTATAGGGCATAATCACGGTGCTGCAAAGCTGGAAGCGGCGAGAAAATTTCCGAATCTCTTTAAAATCGTGGGTTATGCCGAGCCGGATGATGCTTGGATAATATCAAGAGGAGATTATAAAGCATATAATGGACTTGAAAGATTTGGGATAGAAGAGCTGATAGAAAAATGCGATGCTCTTCTTATCGAAAGCGATATCTGGAATTTGGACAAATATGCTAAAATTTGCCTTGAAGCGGGAAAGCATATCCACATGGACAAGCCATCGGGGGCATCACCCGAAGTTTTCGGTGAGATCTTGCGCCTTGCAAGGTCAAAGGAATTGATAGTTCAGATGGGGTATATGTATCGGTATAATAACGCCATTATGCAGACCTTTGAAAGGGTGAAGAATGGAGATCTCGGTGAGATCTTTTCGATAAATGCCGAAATGAGCACATTCCATTCATCCGGCTATAAAAGATGGCTGACTAATTTCAATGGCGGTATAATGTACATTCTCGGTTCTCATCTCGTTGATCTTATCGTTTATATTCTGGGAGAGCCAAGAAAGGTTACATCTTATCTTAAGAGCACCGGTCTTGACGGCATAGAGCTTGAGGATAATGATTTTGCAGTTCTTGAATATGAAAAAGCAATTGCGAGGATATTCGTTTCGTCGGTTGAGGTCAACGGTTGGGGCAGACGTCAGTTTATGGTTTCGGGAAGCCGCGGAACTATTGACATAAAGCCCATCGAAAACGATTGCCATATGACATATTCAGACCTTGAAATTGCTAAGAATCCATATGAGGACATGAAGCGGATGGAAGATATAAGTGACATTCCCAAGGACTGCAGATATGACATGATGATGACAGATTTTTATGCTTATATAATGGGAGAAAAGGAAAATCCCTTTACATATGAGCATGAATATAAGGTTCAGAAGGTTCTTTCGAAAATTGTTGGCGGCGTAGGCTTTAAAACAAAAAATCCAATGTATTAGTAAAGGAAAAATAAAAATGAAAAAGGTTTTGGTATTAGGTTCAACGGGGGCTATGGGAAGATATCTTGTTCCTGAGCTGCTTTCTCTCGGATATTCGACTACGGGGGTTTCGCTTGATGATGCGGCGGTTTTTCCCGATGAGGTAAGACAGATAAAGGGCGATGCTTTTGATAAGGAGCTTCTTTCTGAGCTTCTTCGCGAGGGCTTTGACGGCATAGTCAATTTTATGAATTATTACGGTCCTCATTTTGACGAATATTATAAGCTCTTTCTTGATAATACGAGCCATTATATTTTCCTTTCAACGGGACGAGTTTACGCAGATGAGGAGATGCCGGTAAAGGAGACCTCTCCACGTCTTTGGGATGTGTCAAAGGATGAGGTTCTTCTTGCCTCAAATGATTATTGCATACATAAGGCAAAGGCAGAGGATCTGCTTCGTGCATCGGAATATACCAATTGGTCAATAGTGCGTCCCGCAACCACATTCTCCACTATGAGACTTCAGCTTGTTACCCTTGAATTTTCGAGTTTTATTCCGAGAGCCATGATGGGTAAAAAGGTAATTCTTCCCATAGAGGCAAAGGATAAGCCGGCAACCCTCTCCTGGGGCGGTGACGTTGCTAAAATGATTGCGGGCGTGCTCTTTAAAGAGGAAGCCATGAGAGAAACATATAATGTTTGCTCGGCGGAGCACAGAACTTGGGAGGAAATTGCAGGATATTATCATGATCTCATCGGACTTAACGTTGTTTGGGTAGATAAAGAGGATTATCTTAAAATTATCAATCCCGATGTGCCGAATGGCGTTCGCTGGCAGCTTGAATATGCAAGACTTTTCCATAGGATCACAGATAATTCAAAGGTGCTTTCGCTTACGGGGCTTAAGCAGGAGAATCTTATTTCGATGTATGACGGTCTCAAAAAAGAAATAGGAAACATACCAAAGGATTTTGTGCCATATGATACCGAAATAGGTCTTAGAATGGATAAATATATTGAGGAAAAGGGACTTTAAAACGAAAATGAAAAAGAAGGCTATTGTTTTTACCAAACCTTATACCGCAGAATATATTGATGAAGAGATGAGGGAAATACTGGATGATGATGTGCTTGTGAAAATGGAATATACAGCTGTTTCGGGGGGCACCGAAAAGGCTTGTATAGTTGGCTCGCAGAATACTAACGGCGATTTTCCGAGACGTCTCGGTTATTGCGGTGTCGGTCATGTTGAAAAGATGGGAAGCGCTGTTACGGAGCTTAAAATCGGAGATCGAGTTCTTGTTTACCACGGATATCATACAAACTACAATATTTGTAAGAGCCATCAGCTGACAAAGGTTGAGGATGACAGCATCGACAGCCTTGATGCATCCCTTGTTATTATCGCTTCCATGGGTCTTGGCGGCGTCAGAAAGCTGGAGCTTGAGCTTGGCGAGAGTGCAATGGTAATGGGGCTTGGACTTCTCGGAATTTTTGCCATTCAGTTTTTTGCCCGCTCCGGTGCAAATCCGCTTATTGCCGCAGACCCTAATCCCGAAAGACGAGAGCTTGCGCTTCAGCTTGGAGCAGACTATGCTCTTGACCCTCTTGCGCCCGATTTTAAGGAAAAGGTCATGGAAATAACCAAAGGGAAGGGAGTCAGAGCTACTGTTGAGGTTACCGGAATTTCCTCTGCTATGAATCAGGCACTTGAGGTTGCTTCATATATGGGCAGAATATCGCTTCTTGGTTGTACAAGAGCTTCGGATAGCTCTGTTGATTATTACACACAGGTTCACAGACCCGGAATAAAGCTGATAGGCGCACATAATTTCGTCCGTCCAAAGGCGGAGAGCTACCCACATCACTGGACGCATCATGATGATTGCCGCACCATTATAGATCTTATTTCTGCAGGTAAAATAAAGGTTAAGCCTATTATTTCACGTGTTGTCTCACCCGAGGATGCGCCGAAAATATATAATGAGCTTTGCTATGATAAGAATTTCCCTATTGGAACTGTTTTTGATTGGAGAAATATATGAGAAGATCATTTATGAAAAATAAAGCACCTGTTTTCACAGGCGTTATAAAGGAAAAAACTCCCGCCACTGCCATTTCGGCAATACAAAATGCAGCTCTCCGTGGCGCAAAGGGCATTGACCTTCATTTGCAAGGTCTCGATAAGGAGCATCAGAATTCGGAGAGCATAAAACGTATCGTTGATGCAACGTATCTTCCGATTTTTGGACTCAACTATGCCTCGGAAATGACAGAGGAAGAAAGAGTTGCGCTTCTTATGGCATCGGTAGATGGCGGGGCTTCTGGTATTGACCTGCAAGGCTATACCTTTGATATTAAATCAAAGAACGAGTTTAACGAAGCTTATCTTTCCGAAAAGTATTCATTCACAAAATACCGTCCAAAGGAGGTCGTGCTTGACGAGAGGATCATTGATATGCAATGTGATATCATTGAGCGGGTACATCACTGCGGCGGTGAGATACTTTCATCAAATCATATCGGTATTTATATGCCAAGTGACGCTCTTATTGAGCTTGCACTCTTCCTTGAAAAAAGAAAACCCGATACCATTAAATTTGTCACTATGTGCGACACCGAGGAGGAGCTTGCGGATACTTTGCGTGCCATGATACTTATAAAAAAAGAGGTCAAAACTCCCGTAACTCTTATCTGTAACGGCAAATACAGAGCTTTATCGAGAATTCTGAACCCCATGCTTGGGGGATATATGGTTTTTGTCAATGACGGTTATAAATTTGACAGTACTCTCGG
The DNA here is from genome assembly GCA_964411355.1 of uncultured Lachnospiraceae bacterium. Lineage (GTDB taxonomy): Bacteria > Bacillota > Clostridia > Oscillospirales > CAG-272 > SIG710. Next base: position 1,187 of record CAYPKQ010000093.1, on the reverse strand, counting down.
TAGCTTGAGATGACTGCCACAAAGCAGATGCTTGAAGCGGCGTCGGCACAGCTTTTTGCAATTGACGGGATGAATTTAGGAGAATTATTATGAAAGCAATGCTTGTTGAAAATGAAAAGCTTGTTCTGCGGGATGTGGAAATGCCGATATTGAATGACGAAGAGGTTCTCGTTGAAGTTCATGCGGCTGCGCTTAACCGTGCGGATATTCTGCAAAGAAAGGGAAGCTATCCTTCACCTAAGGGATGCCCTCCCTATCCGGGACTTGAAATTGCAGGATATGTTAAAGAGGTTGGCAAAAACGTACCCTCTCATATAAAGTCGGGCGACGCTGTTTGCGCTCTTCTTGGCGGCGGCGGATATGCGGAATATGCCGCAGTGCCCTATAATATGCTTTTGCCGATTCCCAAGGGGCTTTCGCTTGAGGAAGCTTCGGCACTGCCCGAGGCGTATGCCACCTGTTATTTAAATCTTTTTATAGAGGGGCGTTTTAAAGAAGGAGAGACGGTGTTTTTCCCTGCAGGCGCAAGCGGACTTGCGTCGGTTGGAATCCCCATGGCAAAGGCTTTTGGTGCTTACATTATAACGAGCGTTCTCGATGAAGAAAAGAAAAAGGCAATAGCGGAGCTTGGTGCAGATGTTGTTGTTGATACATCAAAAGAGGACGTAGTTGAGGTAATAAAAAGGGAAGCGGAGACGGGACATCCCATTGATGTTGCCATAGACTGCCTAGCGGGTGATGTTATCGGAAAGGCTTTTCCTTATGTGAATGAGGGATGCCGCTGGGTGCTTATCTCCACCCTTGCGGGGGTAGAGACGAATGTTCCGCTTCGTGTGCTTCTTACAAAGGGAATTGAATTTAAGGGAAGTATGCTCAGAAAGCGTTCTGTGGCAGAAAAAGCAGGGATACTGTCTGCGCTTTATGAAAAGGTGTGGGAAAAGATAGAGGTCGGTGAGATCAAGCCTTCTATATATAAGATACTTCCTTTTGAGTGCGCAAACGAGGCTCATTCTATTCTCGAAAAAGGTGAGAATGTCGGAAAGGTCGTTCTTAAAATCCGATGACTTAAATTGGTATTCCTTTTGAGATGTATGTTCTGAGGGCTCATACACGGTAATTGTTTATTTTAGAGGAAGTTACTTACTGTTTAGCGCCTCATGCCGGCGGGGCAGTCACTTTGGCACGCC
>CAYPKQ010000092.1:0-10019 GCA_964411355.1 uncultured Lachnospiraceae bacterium | reverse complement strand
CTACAGATCAGCTCATTTTTTAATCGGTATCCTACAGTTCGCTAAATTACTGTTTTTCTTAGTCATTTGCGTTTTAATTTTAGTAACAAAAAATCGGGACCGTGTCATTTGCTCCTTGCGAATAAATGACACAGTCCCATTTTTATTTAATTTTAATTGGCATGTAGAGGGATGAAAGCCCCCTTTTCATGTACCAAGACCTGTTCAATATGTATTTTATTGTCTTGACTTGAACAAGCTGTCAAAGAGCTCCTTTACCTCGAAAATATCAAGCGCAGTCTCATCCTGCATAAGGACATCCATCTCGCCAAGGTTAAGGAGCGCATGACTTCCGCTCCAGTTGAGAACATATACCAGCTTAAGACCGTCGTCCATCATTCTCTTGATGAGGTCAAGCTGATCCGCACAGCTGAATATCTCACTCTGTACTTCACCTTCAGCGCTTTTTGCCAAAAGATCACCGGTAGGGCCAAATTCTGTAAGAGCCGCAGGCTTTCCGCTGAGGTTCATAAGAGCTTCATAGCACTTTTCTGTGCCGTTGACCTCATAGTTACCGCTTGAGTACCAGTCATTTCCCGCAATGTCGCAATAAGCATCTCCCGGATAACCGTAGGTAGTGGCAACGGGTGAAGTCTTGCTGTTTGTAACATTGGGGCTAAGTGCCCAAACCAGATTATCGAGTCCAAGCTCAACTGTATAATAATTGTAAACGTATCTCCAAAGGTTGATAAAGCACTCCTCGTCAACGGCGCGTGTTACACTGACGCCATTTTCCTCAAAGGTCTGAATTGCGCACCACCAAAACCAGCCCCCGTTATGCTCATGGAGGGGACGCCAGATCACAGGATAATCCTCTTTATCAAATTCACGGAGAACATCGCCCGCATAGCTGAGGATCTCCTTAAAACGCTTGTTAAGATCGGTTTCTTCGGTCAAAAGCTCCTCCCATACAGCCTCATCGCCAAGCTCACCGCGGCAAACTCCTTGAGAGGTGTAGTTTCCTGTGGGATTTTCCATATGGTAGCTGAAGGATACGATGCCGCCCATGTCGATATATCTCTTACATTCTTCAATAATATCCATAGTTTTTTGAGTAAGAGAGGTCATATACATAAGGTCAAAGGAAATTGTTGCCGGATATGTTCCCGTCTCTTCATATGATCTATCAAGGAATCTGGAAATTGCATTTGACGATGCCTCAAGGTACTGTCCGGGAATATAATGAACATCATCCGCATAAACCGTGTTTACAAGCGAAATAAGATCTTCCTTTGTATATACATAGTTTCTAACAGCACCTGCATCAAGGGGGGCTTTAACAAATGATATTTCATCAGATGAGAGCTTTTCTGCTGTTTCCGAAGCTTCAAGAGTCTTGGCGCACCCGTCCGCTAGGTTCATTTTGGTCTGTCCTGTATAGCATATGTGCTCTTCACCGGTCTCGGTATCAACCAAAACAGCATAGCCTCTGAAAAAGATATTCTGCTCTGCATAATCTACGGAAATGGCTCCGTCCTTTTCAAATCCAATTGCTGTAAACGCATATTCGGTTACCCCATCGGAGGGTATGGAAAGCACCTTGCCAAGATATTCGTCGTTACTGTATATCACGGTCTTATACGCCTCGCCATTTGAAAGGTCGAGATCATTCCAAAGTCCGGTCTGCCTTATAGCAAGGGCACCAAATTCCTTTACCTCATATCCGAAAAGTGCATTTTCATCAATTTTATAGATCATTCTGAGACCTTGATGATCCTCAATTCTGACCATTGCACCAACATAGTCAATTAGCCTTTTGCCATAAAGAGTAATATTTTCGGTAGCCATCGAATTAAGATAAGGAATTTCACAGTTCTCATCACTGTAAAGCGCAATGCAGTCATCATCGATTACCATAAAGGAAATGTCAGAGGCGTAGGCAAGTGTTTGGGTATGTATCTCACCATCAATACTTACGGATATTTCAACCGGGGAATTATCAATAAGTGTATATCTTCCCGTTCCTTCAAAATATTCGTACGCATCGGTGTTTTTGGGGACATAAACGGTAGTTCCTGCTTCAAACTGGTTTTTGCCGGTGGTATCGACATCATTTGCCATATAAGCTATATTGATCTTAGTTCCTACAAAGTGCTCATCTCCTCTTAAAATTGTAGCATTGGTAAGATTTGCAACTCCGGGAATATGTGCGTCATCACCAATGGTAACGCTTTCGAGATTTGTGCATCCCGTAAAGCATGAGCCGTCAAACTGTGTGGTTTGACTTGTAATTCTGATATCCTTCAGTGCTGTGTGGTTTTTAAAGGCCTCTCCCGAGCATTTTGCAAAGCTGCCATCAAGAACGATATGCTCTATCTCTGTTATGTAAGCACTCCAAGCTCCGTTTTCTGCATCATAAGAAGGCTTGCCTGTCTCGTTATAAGAGCCTGAAACATTTGAGCGGATATAAAGAGTTTTTGTACTTTCAATATACTCCCATGTGTTGTCCACAATGACACCATCGTTGTATGTTTTAGTCATAACTCCGCTCGCATCGGCATTTGCCGAGATAAGAGCAAGGGAAAGCATCATAACTGTAATAAACAATGTAAAAATAATCTTTTTCATAAAAAATCCTCCCTTTTTTATTATCAATATGCTGTATTTGCAACAGAAGATTTAACATCATATTCCGATATGAGTTCCTCGTTGATTTTTATATCGCTCTCGTATTTTGAAAGCCTTGCTGTGAATACCTCGGTTGTGAGCGTTTCCTCAAAATCGGAGAAAAAGTCCTCATTTATCACGGATGCGTACCCCTTTTCTTCAAGAGGCAGGCGCTTTACGATATGTATTCCGTATTCGGATTCAACCATCGCAAATTCGCCCTCACCAAGGGAGAATGCCGCATCAATTACCTCTTCAACATACTGTGATGATTTTGTGAGATAATATCCGTTTGGATAAGTCTTTGCCGCATCGTCCTCGTTTTGCGAAGCCATGAGAAGATCAAAATCCTGACCAGCGGTAAGAGACGTCATAGCGGCAGATGCTTTGTTTTTCTGCTCCGCAAGCTCCTCTTCTGTATAATCCCTTGTCTGAACATATCCATCCTCGTCATAAACGTAATTACCCTCGTCATCGGTAACGGGCTTGTTTGCGGTATAGAAGAATATCTGCTTTATGCGTGCGTAATTGTTGTTATAATACTCGTTTTTAACATTATCCGAAATAGGCTCTGTGCCGTTTGTGCCGTAGAGATAGTCACGGAGATAATTCATTTTTGCTTCGATGACGTATATCTCCCGGAGAATATCGTAATTTACCCCGTACTGTGCAAGCTCGGAATTGAGAGCCGCTTTGTTGCCTTCTGCACGCTCCTTGAGGATCGTCTCCATCGTTGAATCAATAGCATCGATCTCACTCTGGGGGAGCTTAAGCTTAAGATTGTCAAATTCGTGAAGAACGCAGAGAAGAGTCATTGCGTTTTGCTTTACAAAGCCGGTAAATATCTCATTATAGGTTTTTCCGTCACCTGATGTCTGATCCCAAACTGTTTCATCGCTGCCTCCGTAATTGCCCTTTATTCTCGAAAGCCAGAGGCGGTACATATTAACGCTTATTTCTTTGCCCGAAAGTGTCATTATCGGCTCGCCCATTCGAGAAGAACAGGATGCGAGAAAGCAAAGCGAGAGGATAAGGGCGAGAAGAAGCGAAGAAAGTTTTATGAGTCTTCTTTTTTTCATATTTAAATTTGCTCCTTTGGAACTTTTACATACTACTTTTAATTATACCACAGTACATTGGAAAAATCAAGTATCCTCGTATAATTCCTTTTCAAGGGCAAGATAATCCTCGAAAAGCCTTTCGAGTGAGGAAAGGATCTTATCATTTCCCGAGAAACGGTAATTGAGATAGGGAGATGAGGACATTATGACCTTGATCTTGCCCGAATTTTTGTTGCTAAGCTCCGACCAGACAGACCAATTGAACTTCACGGGGTAAATATGAACCTCCGTACCTACCTGATCTATCTTTAAAATACCGCATTTCATGGCAAGAGCTCTTATATAAGCCACATCAAGAAGGTTCTTTGTCGCTTTTGGTATCTCTCCGTAACGGTCGTAAAGCTCATCGATAAGGTCATCTCTGTCCTCGGGGGTGCTTATCATTGCGATATGCTTATAAAGCCCCATCCTCTGAGAGGATGATGAAACGTATTTTTCGGGGATATAGGCATCGCATATGAGATTTACCGTTGAGTCGGGCTTTTCTTCGACCGCTTCGCCCTTTTCTTCAAGGACTGCGTCGTTTAAGAGCTTGATATAAAGATCATAACCGATGGCATCAAGATGACCGTGCTGCTCTGCACCGAGAATATTGCCCGCACCGCGAATTTCCATATCCCGAAGTGCGATCTTGAAGCCTGCGCCAAATTCCGCATATTCCCTTATAGCTTCAAGGCGTTTTGTGGATATTTCCGAAATTGCCCGTCCTCTTGGATAGGTGAAATAGGCGTAAGCGCGGCGTGAGGAGCGTCCGACTCTTCCTCTTATCTGGTGAAGCTGGGAGAGACCGAGCTTATGAGCGTTTTCAACGATAAGGGTGTTGGCATTGGGAATATCAACTCCTGTTTCTATGATGGTGGTGCTTATGAGAATGTCTATCTCGCCCGCCAGCATTGCGCTCCAAATATCCTCAAGCTCATCCTTTTCCATTCGTCCGTGGGCGACGGTTATTCTCGCCTCCGGCATACGTGCGGAAAGCTTTGCCGCAACCACTTTGATGTTTTCAATATTGTTATAAAGGTAAAATACCTGACCGCCGCGGCGAAGCTCACGGCGAATTGCCTCTTCAATTATCAGATCGTCATGCTCAAGCACGTATGTCTGAACCGGCAAGCGGTCGCCGGGGGCATCGTCAAGGATTGAAATATCGCGTATTCCGCTCATAGCCATATTTAGAGTTCTGGGGATCGGCGTTGCCGTGAGGGTGAGAACGTCAACATTGCCGGCGATCTGCTTGAGCTTTTCCTTTTGGGCAACTCCGAATCTCTGTTCCTCGTCGATTATGAGAAGTCCAAGATCCTTGAATTCAATATCATTTGAAACGAGGCGGTGTGTTCCGATGACGATATCCACCTCGCCCCTTTTCAGCTTTCTGAGTGTCAGAGCCTGCTGTTTTGGGGTTCTGAAGCGTGAAATGAGGTCGATTGTAACGGGGAATGAACGGAATCTTTGAAGTGCCGTTTGATAATGCTGAAGTGCAAGGATGGTGGTGGGAACGAGAATCGCTACCTGCTTTCCGCCAAGCACAGCTTTAAAGGCTGCGCGCAGAGCTACCTCGGTTTTTCCGAATCCAACGTCTCCGCAAAGCAGTCTGTCCATCGGAACGGTGCTTATCATATCCTGCTTGATATCGGCAATGGCGGCAAGCTGCGCAGGGGTCTCTTCATAGTCGAAGGCCGCCTCGAAATCCATTTGATAATCGTCATCGGGAGGGAAGGCAATGCCGCTTCTTCTCATTCTCTGGGCATAGAGCTGAATAAGCTCCTTTGCCATTTCCTTAACTGCCGCTTTTGCACGTGTTTTTGCCTTTGCCCAATCGCTGCCGCCAAATTTTGAGAGCTTGACTGTACCATCGTCTGCGCGTGCTCCTATATATTTGGAGACCATATCAAGCTTTTCCGTTGGCAGAAAGAGCTTATCTGTACCTGCATACTGAATTGTTATATAATCTCGGCTTGCGCCGTTTACGGTTACGTTTTCGATGCCCTTATAGATACCGATACCGTAATTTTCATGAACAACATAGTCACCGACAGTAAGATCGGCATAGGAAAGGATGCTTTGAGCGTCCTTTCTTTTTTTAGCACGCTTGTGAAGGGCACTTTCGGTTCTCTTTGCCGTAGCTCTTCCGTCGGGATTTGCGCTGAGCACAGCGATTTTCGGAACGGGAAGCTCGTATCCTGCAAGATATTCCTTCCAGAGCAGAAGAACATTTCTGCGGGGAAGGGTATCTGCGCTGAATTCACCGATGCTCACCGAGGTGAATGTGTTGAATTTTTCTTCCGAGAGAAGCTCCTTCATGTTTTTTGCCGCCGTTTCGTTCTCGCACATCAGCAATATGCGGTATCCGTTTTCCGAATAGGAGCGCAGATCCTCCCGAAGAAGCTCGATGTTGTCCGCATATGAAACGGTATGCTTTGTTCTGAATCCGAAAAGCCCTCCAAGACGCCTTCCCGACATTCCGGAAGCGAATGAATCAACGTGAATCGTGACATTTTCATCGCAGAAAAGCTCAAAGGCAGAGGCGGACTTTGAGTATTCGGTATATTTTGGAGCAATAGTACCCGCTTCAAGAAGCTCTTTTACCGTTTCGTTCATATGCCATCCGGCACCGTCAAGGCGGTCACGGACGGCAGAAGTGCCCTTTACGATAACGGCTGTTCTTGCGCCTGTTTTAAGATAATCGAGAAGGCATACGCTTTCGGGATAGATCAGCGATATATATTTGTCGGCAAAATTCAGCTCAAGTCCGTGATCTATGGCGTGAACCTCGCTTATCAGCTCTTCAATTGCGCGTTCGTTTTTTGAATTTTTTATTTGCAGAGAAACTGCCTTTTTCAGCTTTTCACGCTTTTCGGCATTGATGAGAAGCTCTCTTGCGGGCATTATCTCTGCGGTGTTCAGATTTTCCGTGATTCTCTGTGTTTCTGTATCAAACATTGCCATTCGGTCGATCTCGTCACCGAAAAGCTCTATTCTTATAGGGTGTCTTGATTTTATCTCTGCTCCATCCATGTCGGTATATCTTCCGCAAGGCGGGAAAATGTCGATAATGCCGCCTCTCACCGAAAACTGACCTGAGCTGTCAACCATTTCCGTGCGTACATAGCCTGCCGCAAGCAGCTTTTTGACAGTTTCGTCAATTGAGATGCGTTCCTCGTATTTCAGCTTCATGGTGAAATCGAGAAGGGTGTTTTTTGGGATGGTATAGCCAAGGGCGGCATCGGGGGTGGTGATGACCGCATCAAGCTCGCCATTCATTATCGAATAAAGCACATTAAGCCTCTCATGCTCGTACTCATGAGAGGCGGTTATATTATAAAATGTAAGGTCACGGGCGATATAGAAGCCGCATTTCAGCCCGAAGCGGCCGAGAAGATCACGCATTCTGATGGCGTCTTTTTCTTCCGGGCAGACTATAAGGGCACAGCCGCCTTTTTCCTTTTCAAGGTCTTCAAGAAGCGAAACGAGAAGGGCATCCGATGCACCCTCACAAAGTCCGCTGGCAACGATAGGAAGTGACTCTCTTGCATCATACGCCTTCAGTGCGCAGGAGAGAAGCTGGGTGTATTCGCTATCCCGCCTTATGCTGTCGGTTAATATATTCATTTAATTGCCTCCGGCAAGTTTTTGTTTTTTGGGGGAGGATAAACAGTAATTTTTCGGTGAGTTCGTTAAATTACTGTTTGCCGTATCATCAATCAAGCTTATTTGTCAGCTTGCGCACTGCTTCTGCCGCTCTTTCGAGATAGCTTTCGGGAGAAACACCTTCATAAACATTGGAATTTCCTGCAATGACTTCAAGCATCAAAGTTCCCTCAAAGCCCGAGGCGCATATATGACTTGCAACACGGTCCATGTCAATTTTGCCGTCAAAGGGCAAAAGATGGTCGTCGGAATTATAAACACAGAAATTATCATGGATATGAACGCATATAAGTCTGTCTCCGAAAATGGGCATATATTCTCTTCCGGGAGTAAAACAAGCTTCGTGTCCGCAGTCCCAGCAAAATCCCGCAACGCTCTCGTCAAAGGTCTCAAGTGTCCAGGCGAGATTGAAGATCTTTCTTTGATTTTCAAAGGCTATTTTTACGCCCTTTTTGGAGGCATATTCGATGAGCTTTTCAAATCTTGCTCTGCCGATATCGGTGGTGGCGGGGGGATTCATGCCGGATGAAAGGTGTGAAATGGCAATATCTGCCCCGGCGATAACGCAGTGATCCACGGTTTTTTTCATTGAATCGAGATAGGCGTCGCCTTCCTCTCCCTCAGTCCATATGTCATTTACTTTTTTGAAAGGGGAATGTAGAGTTTCGCATCTCACATTGTATTTTTCGCAAAGACGTGCGACGTTTTTCTGCCGTTCTTCATCAAGCACCATAGAAAAAGTGCCCTCAAAGCCGAGAGAAGCCAAGCGTCTTATGTATTCTTCATCTGTAAGACCGCCTATTGCATCAAGATTTATACCGATTTTTCTCATGCTATTACCTCCGTTATCCCTTTGCGCTGTTGCAGAGCTGCATAGCACCGTCAATATCGTTTTCGAGCAGCTTTAACAGTCCGTCATAAGAATAACCGAACATATTAAAGAGCTTTTCCTTATCTTCCTTTGAAAATTCCGAAAGCACCCAATCAGCAAGGTCAAAGTCGGGATGTGGCTTTTGCCCTACTCCGATCTTTATGCGAGGAAAGGCATCAGAGCCTATGCAGGCGATGATGCTTTTCATTCCGTTATGACCGCCTGCGCTTCCGTCTCGGCGTACTCTAATTCTGCCAACGTCAAGGCTGATATCATCAAATATTACTATTATATTTTCGGGAGCGATCTTATAAAACCTCGCCGCCTCCGCAACAGCTTCGCCGGAAAGGTTCATAAAGGTCTGCGGCTTCATAAGAAGCACTCTTTTTCCGCCGATGCTTGCTTCTCCCACCAGAGCCTTGAATTTTGAGCGGTCTATCTTTGCATTTACCTTTTGAGAAATGAAATCAAGTGCCAAAAAGCCCGCATTGTGGCGGGTGTGGAAATATTTGTCTCCGGGATTGCCGAGCCCCACTATCAGATGGGATATGGGAGCAAGTGAGCTTTCTTTTTCTTCCTTTTCCTTTTCGAGCTTCTTGAATAAATCAAAAATATCTGCCATATAATCTCCTGAATGTGAAAAATACTTAATAATTATATACATTATTTCCGTTTTTGTCAAAGCGTTTCTTGCCGAATATGACGAAATTAATAAAAAATTTACTATTTCACCAAAAAATGCTTGACTTGACGGGGAAAAATATGTTATAATGTAATGCGTGCTCGGAAGAGTGTCTTTTTTGCGTGCATTTTTTACCGAGCATACCCCACAAAGTCAAAAAATTTATATTATAAAAACGGAGGATTACTAAAAATGGCAAAGAAGTATTGCTATCTCTTCTCCGAGGGTAACGCAGATATGCGTGAGATTCTCGGCGGTAAGGGCGCTAACCTCGCGGAGATGACCAATATCGGTCTTCCCGTTCCCCAGGGCTTCACAATTTCTACAGAGGCCTGCACACAGTATTATGAAGACGGCAGACAGATCAACGATGAGATCATGGCAGAGATCATGGAATACATCGTTAAGATGGAAGGCGTTACCGGCAAAAAGTTCGGTGACCTTGAAAATCCCCTTCTCGTTTCCGTTCGTTCCGGCGCACGTGCATCTATGCCCGGTATGATGGATACCATCCTTAACCTCGGTCTTAACGAAGAGGTTGTTGAGGTTATGGCTAAGAAGTCCGGCAACCCCCGTTGGGCTTACGACTGCTACAGAAGATTTATCCAGATGTACTCCGACGTTGTTATGGAAGTCGGCAAGAAGTATTTTGAAGAGCTCATCGATAAGATGAAGGAAGAAAAGGGCGTTAAGCAGGACGTTGAGCTTACAGCAGACGACCTCAAGGAGCTCGCTAACCAGTTCAAGGCTGAATATAAGGCTAAGATCGGTCAGGACTTCCCCACAGATCCTAAGGAACAGCTCATCGGCGCTGTTAAGGCAGTATTCCGTAGCTGGGATAACCCCCGTGCAAATGTTTACCGTCGTGACAACGATATTCCCTATAGCTGGGGTACCGCTGTAAACGTACAGGCAATGGCATTCGGTAACATGGGTGATAACTGCGGTACAGGTGTTGCATTTACTCGCGATCCTTCTACCGGTGAAAAGAAGCTCATGGGTGAGTTCCTTGTAAATGCACAGGGTGAGGACGTTGTTGCAGGTGTTCGTA
>CAYPKQ010000091.1:0-10063 GCA_964411355.1 uncultured Lachnospiraceae bacterium | reverse complement strand
CCCGATGCGAGCGGAGTATCAATCTCATGATATCAACGCGCTCGATCGGTCTCGGTCCGTGCTTTTTTCCTGCCATTTTATATATAATTGTAAACAAATTTCTAAAAGTGTGGATTTTTTTCTGTTCATGTGGTATAATTGATAAAATGTTTATAAATAATCTGATTTAGAAAGGCCCATTAGGGATTATCCGGAAGAACAAATGTCTATCATCGAAAAAGTTGAAAACCTAACCCTGCCCATAGTTGCTCTCCGCGGGATAGTCGCTTTTCCCGCAGTGACTATAAATTTTGAATGTACTGAAGATGAGGCTGTTGCTGCCGCAGGCGCAGCTCTCGACACCGATTCTTATGTCCTCTTCCTCTCAAAAAAGAATGTCGGAGCCCCCGAAAGCTTTGAGGCGTCTCTTTTTGACGTTGGTACGGTTGCAAAGATCAAGCAATCGGTAAAAACCCCCGAAGGAAATATACGCCTTATTGCCGAAGGACTTTGCCGTGCGGAGGCCACGGTAATACGCCCCTTTGCAGATTATTACGTTGCAGAGGCAGTTTGCCGCAAAATAAGCCTTACGGATAGCGGAGGACTTCGTGCCGAAGCCATGATAGAGCAGGCAAACAAACTCCTGGAGGTGCTCACCTCCTTCTTGCCCGCCCCCTCGGACGAGCTTAAGTTCCGCGCAAAAACCATCACAAATCCCGGTCTTCTTGCCGATTTTATCGCTTCAAACGTCCTTGTGAAATATGAGGACAAGCAGGAGATACTCAGCAAATTCGAGCCGATGAAGCGCCTGATGACGCTACTCAAAATAATGGAAAAGGAAATCGACCTTCTTGAATGCGAAAAGGATATCCACCGCTCGGTGAGAGCCAGACTCAACCAAAATCAGCGCGAATACTATCTGCGCGAGGAAATGAAGGTCATCCAGGAGGAGCTTGGCGGCGACAGCTCGGACTCCGATGAATATTATGACCGTATAATGGCGGCAAAGCTTCCCGATGAGGTCGAAGCCAAGCTCCTTAAGGAAAATGCTCGTCTTGCAAAAACTCCTTTCGGCTCGGCCGAAGCAGGTCTTATACATACATATCTTGACACCTGCCTTGAGCTTCCTTGGACAAAAAAGACAAAGGATAGAGTAAGCGTCAGCGCAGCAGAAAAAATTCTTGATGCAGACCATGACGGTCTCGAAAAAGTGAAGGAAAGAATCCTTGAGTTTTTGGCTGTCAAGCAGCTTAATCCCGAGCTTAAAAATCAGATCATCTGCCTCGTTGGTCCTCCCGGTGTCGGCAAGACCTCGGTGGGAGCTTCAATTGCCCGTGCAATGAACCGTAAATATGTCCGTGTTTCTCTCGGCGGCGTCAGAGACGAAGCCGATATCAGAGGTCACAGAAAGACATATATCGGTGCTATGCCCGGCAGAATTATGAACGCAATGGCACAGGCAAAGGTGAAAAATCCGCTTATCCTCCTTGACGAGATCGACAAGCTCACCTCGGATGCACACGGTGACCCCGCATCGGCACTTCTTGAGGTTTTCGACTCAGAACAGAACTGCAGCTTCAGAGATCACTTCATCGAGCTTCCCTTTGACCTTTCGGAATGCGTTTTCATCGCAACCGCAAACACACTCGATACCGTTCCGAGACCCCTTATCGACAGAATGGAAGTAATAGAGCTAAAAACATACACAAAAACCGAAAAAACACAGATTGCAAAAAATCATCTCATCCCAAAGCAGCTGAAAAGACACGGTCTGACAAAAAAGATGCTCTCTATAAACGAAAAAGCTATCCATGAGATGATAGACTTTTATACAAGAGAAGCGGGAGTACGAAATCTCGAGAGAACCATTGCAACACTCTGCCGCAAAGCGGCAAAAAAGATACTTTGCGAGGATGGTATCGAGTCTATTAAGATCACAGATAAAAACATCTCCGAATTTCTCGGCGCAAGAAAGCTTATTCCCGATGCAATCTCATCCGAGGATGAGGTTGGAACTGTAAATGGGCTTGCATATACCGAGGTCGGCGGCGATATGCTAAAGATAGAGGCTTCCATACTCGATGGAAGCGGCAAGATAGAGCTCACCGGCTCTCTTGGCGATGTTATGAAGGAATCTGCACAGATAGCGGTCAGCTATGTCCGCTCAATTGCAAGTGAATACAGCATAGAAAAGGATTTTTATAAGACAAAAGATATTCATATCCATTGCCCCGAGGGTGCTGTTCCAAAGGACGGTCCTTCAGCGGGCGTTACCATGACAACAGCTCTTGTCAGTGCTCTTACCGGAATCCCCGTCAAGCGTGATGTTGCAATGACGGGTGAAATAACCCTCAGAGGAAACGTCCTTGCCATAGGCGGTCTTAAAGAAAAAACCATGGCGGCTTACAGCGCAGGCGTAAAGACCGTATTCATTCCCGAGGCAAACATGAAAGACCTTCCCGATATCGACCCCGCCGCAAGAGAAGTGCTGAATTTTGTTCCTTGCAAGAAGATTTCCGACATTCTTGACGGTGCACTCAGAAAATAAAAAACATAAAGGAGTGCTTAAAAATGCCTCTCAACACACAAAATGTTAAACTGCGTATATCAGCAGGACAGCCAAAGCAATTTCCAAGAGACGCAATTCCGCAGGTGACCTTTTCGGGTCGCTCAAACGTGGGAAAAAGCTCTCTTATAAATACCCTTCTCGGCAGAAAAAGCCTTGCAAGAGTCAGCTCCGCTCCGGGAAAGACCATAACAGTCAATTTTTATGATGTGGACGGTAAACTTTTTCTCGTTGACCTCCCCGGCTACGGCTATGCAAAACGCACCTTTGAGGACAAAAAGCAATGGTCGGCTCTGACAGACGGGTATTTTACAAACAACCCCAATATCGACCTCCTTGCTCTTGTTATCCAGCTTATCGATATAAGAGTCGGAATCACGGCAGACGACAGAATGATGATAGATTTTCTCGCACAGAGCGGACTTCCCTTCATCATCGTTGCAACAAAATCCGATAAACCAAACAAGACCGACAGAAAAAAGAGCCTTGATGCCATCGCCGCAGACCCCGGCGGTCCCGCAGGAACGCCCGTCAGGCCCGTCTCAGCCCTTTCGGGCGAAGGAAAGCAGGAGCTTTGGCAGCAGATATCCTATTTTTCGGAAATAAAATAATTCTACTCTAAGGAGTACTCTTCGGAGGAAATAATGATATTTGATATTCTTTCGGGCGACAAAAACGCCCTTGTGAGTCTTTTGCTCAGTATACCGGTCATACTCTTCTCTCTTTCCTTTCACGAGGCAGCGCACGGACTCATCGCTTATAAAATGGGCGACCCTACCGCGAAAAATATGGGAAGACTTACCCTAAATCCCCTAAAGCATCTTGACCCCATAGGTGCTGTTTGTATGCTGATTTTCGGTTACGGATGGGCGAAGCCGGTTCCGATAGTTACAAGAAACTTTGATAATCCCCGAAAAGGAATGGCTCTCACAGCCATTGCAGGTCCTATCTCAAATCTTATTTTGGGAGTTATTTCATCCATTCTCTATGTCATCGCAGGCATGGTGTATTATAAAGCGGCAGGTAATGTAAGCGAATCCGCACTTCTTGTTTTTGATATTATTTGGATGTTCTTTTATATTTCCGCATTTCTCAATTTTGCCCTTATGACATTTAACCTCATACCCGTCCCCCCCTTTGACGGCTCAAGATTTTTCTATTATTTTTTGCCGCAGAAGTGGTATTTCGGAGTTATGAAGTACGAAAACATCATTATGATAATAGTTCTTGTGGGATTTTTCGTCCTTTCGAGGATAGGGCTCAGCCCGGTTTCCTTCGTAACCGATTTTCTTTTTAATATCATAACCGAGCCACTCTGGAATCTCGGTATAAAGATCTTTTTCGGGGGCTGACATATGGAAGCTTTAACATACAAGCTCGATGCCTTTGAAGGTCCTCTTGATCTTCTTCTCAGCCTTATTGATAAAAACAAAGTCAGTATTTCCGATATTCCCATTGCCATCATTTGCGATCAGTATATGGAATATATCAGAGAAGCACAGGAAATGGATATGGAGGTCGCCGCCGAATTTATAGTTATGGCAAGCGAGCTTATGCTAATAAAAAGCAAGATGTTGCTGCCGAGAATAAATGAGGAAGAGGAAGATCCCCGTGCCGCACTTGCCGATGCGCTTATGCGTTATAAGCAAGCAAAGGAAGCAACTGTTATGATGGCACCTCTTTATGCAACATATAGCGGAAGAATGATAAAGGATACGGACGAGATATCGGTTGACAAAATCGAAGTCAGCGACCAGAGCATAGACCGTCTTTTTGCCGCAATGAAGCATATCATCATGCAAAACACGGCAATGGAAAAGGTTGAAAAGGTACATTTTTCACCCCTTATCCAAAAGCCCATCGTTTCGGTTGAGCTTAAAATAATCGAAATACTTGATGTTCTCGAAAAAAAGAGATCCGCTTCCATTCGTGAGCTTTTGGTAGGAGCGGTTTCAAGAGCAGACCTTATCGCATCCTTTATGGGAGTGCTTGAGCTTATCAAGGTAAGAAGAATTCTCATTGATGAAAGTCAATTTGATGAGGAGGATTCGGTATACGGAACGGATGCGCACCTTTATCTCAACCCCGATTATACAGATGATTCGGATAAAACCACATAAAATCTACAAATTGGAGAAAAAGCATTGGAAAACGAAAACGCAAACGAGCTTGGCAATATTGAAGCCGCCATCGAAGCAATACTGTATGCCGCAGGATATCCCGTAAGATATTCTAAGCTTTCGGAGGTGCTTGGCATTGGAGTAAAGGATATTAAAAAGCTCATAAGGCTTATGTCCGAAAGATATAATTCACCAAAAAGTGAACACGGAATAACTCTGCTCGTTTTTGAGGATAGTTGCCAGTTCTGCACCAAGGAACAGTTTGCCCCCTACATAAGAGAAGCACTGGGAATCCGCCGCGGAGGCAACCTTTCCGCATCCTCAATGGAGGTTCTTGCAATCGTTGCCTATAATCAACCTGTTACCCGTGCCTTTATCGACACGGTAAGGGGTGTGGACAGCGCATATGCCGTTGGCTCACTTCTTGACAAGGCTCTTATTGAGCCGGTTGGCAGGCTTGACGCTCCCGGCAGACCCATGCTCTATGGAACAACGGAAAACTTTCTTCGTGTATTCGGTATAAATTCTCTTGCAGACCTTCCGGATGTTGGCGAACTTCCCATAGTTATGGAGCAGCATCTTATTGAAGGCGAACAGCAGGAGCTTGATATTCCCATGCCCGAGGGCAATGAAGAAAACACCTCGGGAGACGAAAAAAGCGAATAAAATAAAGCAAAAAACGTATTTCAGCCTAAATGAATGTCAAATAATATAAAATGAGGAAAGGAGAATAAAGATGACTGCACTTTTTATCCTTTGCTCTGTACTTCTCATTTTCGCATTTATACTTCTCATTCGAATAAGATTCATTGTTGATTATAAAGGCGAGGACATAACGCTGACCCTTCGCATTTTAGGTATTCCCATAGCCCTTTTGCCAAAAAAACAAAAGAAGAAAAAAATAAAGCTCTCGGACTATTCATATAAAAATCAAGAAAAGAAGAAGAAAAAAGTCACCTCAAAGAAGCCTCAAAAAGAAAAGAAAAAAGAAGAAAAAAAGGAAAAAGAAAAGCCGCAATTGTCCGAGGCAATTCCAATGATAGCGGATATCGTTCGGCATCTTCTCTCAAAATTCTTTGGGCATCTGCGAATCGACGTTACCGAAATAAAAATAACGGTAGGCTCGGATGACGCCGCAAAGACAGCAATCATGTTCGGAATAATAAATCAAGCCGCAGCTGCGCTTTTCGATCTTCTTTCAACTATCACCAATGTAAAAAAGAACAGAAAAAACGAAATTGCCGTTTATGCGGATTTTACAGCAGAAAAGACCGTTATTAATATTAACCTGGGTTTTTCGCTTAGAGTATGGCATATTTTTTCCATCGCTCTCAGCACACTCTTCAAATATCTGAAAAATATGCTTAAAAACATGTAAATAATATAAGGAAGGATATAACTATGGCAGAAACAAAAATTTCGGACGTTATCGCCACATCTCTTGAAAATCTTCGTTCTATGGTAGATGCAAATACCGTTATCGGCATTCCGATAAATACCGAGAGCGGAACTACCATAATCCCCATCTCAAAAATATCCATGGGATTTGCTTCGGGCGGTCTGGATTATAACGGCAAGGAGCAGAATGGCAATGCAAAGCAGCCTAATTTCGGTGGCGGCGGCGGAACGGGTCTGAGCATTACACCCGTTGGCTTCCTGACAGTCGATAAAAACGGAAACGTGGATATGGTAAATGTTGGACAGACAAATTCGTCTGCTCTCGACCAGGTTGCCGACCTTCTTGAGCGTTCCCCGGAGATAATCGAAAAGCTCAAGGCTGTATTTAAGAAAAAGGATAAGGAATAATTTGATATTGCCTCCCCCGCCTGCATAATGTCTCGTTATCCTCGCATATATTTTTAAAAAAAGTGCGAGGTGTAAAATGAGTTTTTGCAGGCGATGGCATTGTCGGTTAATTTGTTTTTTATTGGCTTTTTTCAGTCTTTTTTCATCTCTTGTATTACCGTCCGCGGCAGAAGGCGAAATTTCGGTTTCCGCAGAGAGTGCCGTTCTGATAAATGCGGAAAACGGTGAGATCTATTTTGAAAAAAATGCTGAAAAAATACTACCCATGGCAAGCACCACAAAAATAATGACGGCTCTTGTTGCTCTCGAAAATACCGATCCTCAAGATACGGTCATTATAGACCGACGGGCGGTGGGAGTTGAGGGTTCATCCGTCTATCTTACTGACGGTGAGCTTCTGACAATGGAGGATCTTCTCTACTGCCTGCTTCTTGCAAGCGCAAACGATGCGGCTGAGGCGATCGCATTTGAGGTAGGTGGAAGCATAGAGGGCTTCGCCGCTCTGATGAATAAAAAAGCAAATGAACTGGGGCTGAAAAACACTCATTTTGATAATCCTCACGGGCTTGACAGCGAAAATCATTATACAAGCGCATATGATCTTGCTGTGATAAGTGCCCATGCCCTTGAAAATCCAAGCTTTTATAAAATTGCTTCAACATATAAGAAGAATATTCAGTGCGAGGTCGGAACAAGATATCTGATAAATCATAATAAGCTTCTACGAAGCTATGAGGGATGCATCGGAGTTAAGACCGGCTTTACAAAGCGAAGCGGAAGATGCCTTGTCAGTGCCGCAGAGAGAAACGGTCTGCGGCTCGTCGCAGTTACGCTGAATGCCCCCGACGATTGGAACGACCACAAAAGGATGCTGGACTTTGGCTTTTCCTCATATCATAAATTAACATTGCTTAAAGAAGGGCAATATAATATTTCCCTGCCCGTTGTGGGTGGAAAGGATCAGACCCTGCTTCTTAGTAATACCTGCAAAGTTGAAGCGATCCTCCCATCAAGCATAAGTGCCGATGACTGCAAGATAGAGCTTTTTCTGCCGCATTTTCTCTATGCCCCCATCGAAAAAGGCTCTGTGATCGGCAAAGCAAGCTGTTATATTAAAGGGAAGCTCGTTGGAGAAAGTGAAATTATTGCACTATACAGCGTTCCTCAAAAAGACAGTAAAAAAAGCCTTACCGGAAGGCTTGCAGATTTTTTCAAAAACATTTTTAAGGATAATTAAATGGAAGAAATAAGACTTCAAAAATATATAAGCGACTGCGGAATCATGTCAAGACGAGCAGCTGAGGCCGAGATCGCCGCGGGAAAGGTCAAGGTCAACGGCAGAACTGCAGAGATAGGTCGAAAGATCGATCCCGAAAAGGATAAGGTTGAGATCGGCGGAAAACCGCTGAGAATGAAAAGAAAAAGTACATATACTTATGTTATGCTCAATAAGCCTCGTGGTTATCTTTCGAGCGTCAGCGACGATAGGGGAAGAAAATGCGTAACGGAGCTTACCTCTGATATAAATCTTAGGCTTTATCCCATCGGCAGGCTTGATATGGATTCGGACGGACTGCTTCTTATGACTAATGACGGAGATCTTACAAACCGTCTTACCCATCCAAAGCACGAAATACCTAAAATATACCGTGTAAAGGTCAAGCCCGCCCCAGATAAAGAGCAAATTGCTCTTCTTAAAAGTGCACTTATCATCGACGGATATAAAATTCAGCCCGCGGATGTGGAAATTCTCACCTCGGATGAAAATAATGAAAGTGCCACCTTGTTAATAAAGCTTTATGAGGGCAGAAACCGCCAGATAAGAAAAATGTGCGAAGCTGCATCCCTTGACGTGATGTGGCTAACAAGGATCGCCATCGGAGAGCTTGAGCTTGGCAAGCTGGGAAGAGGAAAATGGAGGTATCTGACCAACGAAGAGGTTGCGTATCTCAAAAATGAAAAATCACACATAAAGGGAGAAAAAAATGCTTAAGGTTTTACCTATACAGTCAAAAACAGAACAGGAAGCTATATGCGCAAGATGCGGAATAACATATAAAGAAGAGCTTCTTGCCTATTCTGCAACCCTTGATGATAAGCTTGCGGGGATTTGCCAATTTACAATGAACAGCGAGGGCGGAAGCATCCGAGACCTTGCTCTATCTGAGGTATGCGACAATACCGAGGTGCTTTTCGTCCTCGGCAGAGCCACGCTTAATTTTATAGACTTGACAGGAGTACATAAAGCGTATTACGATGCACCGGTTGATGAGTCAAATGAGATGCTTATTCGCAGGATCGGCTTTTGCAAAAACGATGAAGGAAGATTTTTTGTTGATCTGACAAATTTCTTTGTTTCTCCTTGTCAGCACGATAAGCATTAATTTGTCACTATTCCCTATTATTCGACCTTCAATTTTAAAATTTAACACGACGCCTTGTAATAATTGGTAAAATCTTACAGATTTTACCAATTATTTTTGTTGATTTTTAAATCAGGAAATTTATGGAAATGTCTTGAAATATTTTCCAAAATATGGTAATATATATGTGTTGAAAATAATGATAATATTTGGAGGAAAAAATATGGAATTCAGCAGTACCGGTACAAAGAATACAAAAATTCTCATTGCAGATGAAAATGCGCAAATGAGAAGCAATCTCCGCGAGGGCCTTATGAGAGCAGGCTACCGAAGCATCGAGGAAGCGGCAAACGGTGAGGATGCTCTCGTTAGAATAGGAAGAAATCATCCCGATATAGTCATATGCGATATATGGCTATCAAAAATCGACGGCATCGGAGTTCTAAGAAATTGTCGCCTTCTCGACTTTGGAAAAGACAAAGCACCTTCATTTATAGTCCTTTCCATGGTATCGAATCCCAATATCTTCGTTGAAGCCACAAATGCAGGAGCGGAAATGTGCATACCCAAGCCATTCGATATAGAAAGCCTCACTATGCACGTTGACAGAATAGCAGCAAGCAGAGCCAATGATAGAACCGGCACTGAAAGAGGCAGCAAAAAGGACGATGCTGATATCGAAACACAGGTCACTCAGATAATACACCAGATTGGCGTTCCCGCTCATATAAAGGGATATCAATATCTGCGTACCGCAATTCTGCTGACCATAGATGACAGCGATATTATAAACTCCGTCACAAAGGTGCTCTACCCTTCCGTTGCGAAAAAATATTCTACTACCACAAGCCGAGTTGAGAGAGCTATCCGTCATGCAATTGAGGTTGCTTGGGACAGAGGTGATGTTGACACGCTCAATTCTTATTTTGGATATACCATTCAGAATAACCGCGGAAAGCCAACAAACAGCGAGTTTATTGCAATGATTGCAGATAATTTAAGGCTCAAATATAAACTGTATTGATATGTTAAAAGGTCAAGGCAAAACGCCTTGACCTTTTTGATCAAATAGGAATTTTCCGAACTGTTAACCTTCTATTGGAGTTATGGTGAGGTAGATGTGCGAACGGATCATACACAACAATTGTTTATCTATGAAGAAGTTACTTACTTCTTAGCGCCTCATGCCGGCGGGGCAGTCACTTTGGCACGCCCCAAAGTGACCAAAA
>CAYPKQ010000090.1:0-10074 GCA_964411355.1 uncultured Lachnospiraceae bacterium | reverse complement strand
CTGTAAATACCCATTCGCCATGGCGGCAGAGTACTCTGCGCCCATCCTCCTCGCCTTCCTTTACGGGATAAATATATCTGAGGGCGTGCTCACGGGGCAGTACGGGTACAGCCTCGGGCATATAGCCCGCCTGGAGGAAAAGCTTCATGCCCAGCTTTTTCGCATTATCAATGATAAGACGCATTTTTGAGCGGAAGGAGGATCCGGGATAATCCGATTTCAGTCCAAGATAAGTGCGTGCGATAAAGGAATATACTCCCTTGTCGTGCATTTCACGTATCTGTTCTATAATGCCTTCTTCGGTAAGCTCACCGTTCAGCATCCAGAAATCCGTTCCTCTGAAAAGCTTATCGGGATTTTTAAACTGTTCGCATTTCATATTTTCTGTCCTTCTTCTGTTTTTGTTTTATAAAAGAAAAAATTCTTTATTTTATTACATTATACTGTAAAACGCTAAAAAACACAATGTCTAAACTAAATGAAAAGCTGTCAAAAATAAAGTTTTTTTAAAAAGCGCATTCAACAAAAATATTAAAGCTTACTGTTTTTTTCTGCAGCCATCGATCTGGATATTCTGTCCCGAAATATAGCTTGCTTCATCGCTTGCAAGATAACAAATAAGGCTTGCATTTTCCCTATCCGTTCCGGTTCTTCCAATAAAAGCAAGATCGCTTTGCTGATAGGAGTCCATATCCTCATCAGCAGATGAGCTTACGCTTCCGGGAGAGATTGCATTAACAAGAACGCCCTTATCAGCAACCTCTTTTGCAAGTGCCCTTGTCATGGCAATAACTGCCCCCTTGCTCGCAGAATAATGAACCATATTTGCATTTCCGTAAACACCCGCAACCGAAGCGACATTTATTATTCTGCCGTATCTGCGCTCTGCCATTCCCGGGAGAACCGCTCTTGTAAAATAAACAGTTCCCATAACGTTTACGTCTAAAAAGCGTTTCCACTCATCGGTACTGACCTCTGCGAAGGGAGTCCATGTTCTCCAAAGAGCTGCATTGTTCACAAGAATATCTATTCTGCCAAGCTTTTTTTCCGCATCCTCGCAAACAGAAACAGCTTCTTTTTCATCGCTGACATCGCATTTATAAATGTAAGCTTCACCGCCAAGTGCAATTACTTCTTCCCTCACTTTTTCCAGCTTCTCATAGTTTATATCCACAAGAACCGTTTTAGCACCCTTTTCCGCAAGCATAAGTACCACTGCTCTGCCGATTCCAACCGATGCCCCCGTTATAAGGGCAACCTTACCGTTAAAATTCATATAAAAACCTCCTTCACTTTTTATAATTATAACAAAAATTCGCATCACATTGAATAGCTGATTTGATATTATTTTTATCGATTATGATACTATGTCAGGCAAATCAACTTTATAAAGGCTTTACCCCTTGACAAAATGGATAAAATATGTTAAAATACTACGGATATATTTAAATGCTGTGAAAAAGTCGGCGTTTTTCATGTGGCACAGAACAGAGACGGTTGACCGTGGCTGAAATCGACCGCTGTGGCTGAAAAATTGCATTTCCCTTTAGAGCAGAGTGGGTGAAGATGCCTCATTGGCTTTGGTAGTCCTCTTCGGGTCGTTCCGTTAAAGACGAGATGAGTTGTCCGTGCTTGCGCGGAAATTCAGGTGGTAACACGAAGCAAATGCTCCGTCCTGAAATATGGGCGGAGTTTATTTTTTTGTAAATTATTTGAAAGGATATATTGGATATGATGGAAGAAAAGATCCGCGAAATACGTGAAGAGATCGAAAACGGTATCGACAAATTCGATTCCTCAAAGGCTCTTTACGAATTCAGAAAGACCTTCCTTGATAATAAGGAGGGCAAGATCGCACAGCTTATGAAGGGCATGAAGGATGTTCCAAAGGAAGACCGTCCCGCCTTTGGCAAGGTTGTCAATGAGATAAAGGAATGGGCGATTGCACGTTTTGAAGAAACAGATGCAAAAATGAAAAGCATTGAGCTTCGCAAGCGCAACGAGGCAGAAGCTGTTGACGTTACAATTCCCGCAGTCAAGGGAAAAACAGGCACTCTCCACCCCGACACTCTTATTGTAAATGAGCTTATCGACATTTTTGCAGGAATGGGCTTTGAGGTTTTCGAGGGCAATGAAATTGAAAACGATTACTATAACTTCACCGCTCTTAACACCCCCGAGGATCACCCCGCACGCGATATGCAGGATACCTTCTATGTTTCAAAGGATTTTCTGCTCCGCACACAGACCTCCGCAGGTCAGATACATGTTATGGAGAACAAAAATCCCCCTATAAAGATCCTCTCCCCCGGTAAAGTTTTCCGTTCAGATGACGATGCAACACACTCACCTATGTTCTCTCAGATGGAGGGACTTGTGGTTGATAAGGGCATCACACTCTGCGACCTTAAGGGTATGCTCGATACCTTCTCTGCGCAGATTTTCGGCGTGGGCGTTGTGACACGCCTCCGTCCCTCTTATTTCCCTTTCACCGAGCCTTCGGTTGAGGTTGATGTAAGCTGCTTCCAGTGCGGCGGCAAGGGCTGCAAGCTCTGCAAGGGAACGGGATGGATCGAGGTTCTCGGTGCGGGAGTTGTAAACCGCCACGTTCTCGAAAACTGCGGTATCGACCCCGATGAATATTCGGGATTTGCCTTCGGTATGGGCGTTGAACGAATCGCAATGCTGAAATACGGCATTAACAATATCAAAACTCTCTTCGAATCCGACACAAGATTCGCAGAGCAATTCAAGAACTAAAGAGGAGGTAGAAAAATGTTAGCACCGCTTAGTTGGCTTAAAGATTATGTTGACATAGATGTTCATGCAAAGGAGCTTGAAAGACTGCTTTTCTCGGTAGGGTTTGAGGTTGAGGAGCTTATAGAGCTTGGCAAGGATATTTCGGGAGTTGTTGTTGGCGAGGTAAAGACCTGCGAGCTTATTCCCGACACACACATTCACATTTGCACAGTGGACTGCGGAGATAAGGGTACTTTCCAGATCTGCTGCGGCGCAGATAATGTAAAAGTTGGCGGCAGATATCCCGTTGCTCTTGAAGGCGCAACCGTTTATGCCACCGCAAAGGATCATGTAACCGTTGAGGGCGTTATGACCATCAAAAAGGGTAAGCTCCGCGGAGTTGATTCATTCGGTATGCTCTGCTCAGGCGTTGAGATAGGCGTTAGCGAGGATATGTACGAGGGGGGCGGATATTGCGGTCTGCTCGTTCTTCCCGAGGCTGCTCCTCTCGGAGCTGATGTTAAGAGCATAGTCGGTCTTGACGACTATATTTTCGATATTGCAATTACCGCAAATCGCCCCGATTGCCAGAGCATCATCGGTATCGCCCGTGAGGTTGCTGCGGTTCTCAAAAAGCCTTTCAAGATGCCCTCCCTTGATTATACAGAAAACGGAAAAGACCTTGATTTTGACGTAACGGTCAAAGCTCCCGACCTCTGCCCCAGATACATCGGTCACTATGTTTCGGATATTAAAATTGATAAGTCACCCGCTTGGATGCGCAGACGCCTCAGCATGGTGGGAATCAACTCCATTTCCAATATCGTCGACATAACGAACTATGTTCTTAAAGAATTCGGTCAGCCCATGCACGCATTTGACCTGGCAGACCTTCAGGACAGCGAGATCGTTGTAAGAAGAGCCGAAAAGGGTGAAAAGATCGTTACCCTTGACGAAAAAGAATTTGAGCTTAACGAAAACAATCTTGTAATCTGCGACGGCAACCGTCCCGTTGCCCTTGCCGGTATCATGGGCGGTCTTAATTCCGAGATCAAGGACAGCACAAAGGACGTTATCTTTGAGTCTGCAAAATTTGCCCGTGATAATGTCAGAAAAACATCAAGAGCACTTGGTCAAAGCTCTGATTCAAGCTCGCGCTTCGAAAAGGGCGTTGACGAATATTCAACACAATGCGGCATGAAGCGCGCTCTTCACCTTGTGGAAGAGCTTGGCTGCGGAAAAGTTTCACCCGTTCACATTGAAAGAAGCGTCAGCGGTGAGATCGCACCCACACCTCTCACGGTTAGCGTCAAGAAAATGAATGCCGTACTCGGAATAACCGTTCCCGATGCAGAGATCATTCGCCATCTTGATGCTCTCGGCTTCGAGCCAGAGATAAATGGCGACGAGCTTAGTCTTATGGTTCCTCCCTACCGTGATGACATTGAGGGACATGTTCAGGATATCGCTGAAGAGGTAATTCGTTCTTACGGATATGATAACATCGTTCCCACATTCCTCAAGAGCGCAAGTGTCACCTGCGGCGGTCTGAATTCTGCACAAAAAACCGTAAACCGCGTTAAGAAAACCCTCTGCTATGAGGGATATAGCGAGTCAATGTTCTATTCCTTCTTCTCTCCCAAGGATCTTGATATGCTGAAATTTGCAGAAGATGCAAAGGAAAGACACGCAATCAGACTTCTCAACCCCATAAGTGAAGATCTTTCGCTTATGAGAACTACCCTCGTTCCCTCAATGGTAAATGCTGCCGTAAGAAATCTCCGCCGCGGCAATACCGAGGGCAGATTCTTTGAAATTGCAAGCATTTTTGAGACCGATGAGCTTCCTCTCACAAGCTATCCCAGAGAGCACAAGATGCTTTCCATCGGTGCTTTTGGCGATAATGAAACTTTCTTCACTTTCAAAGGCGCATTAGAAGCTCTTGCAAAGGAATTTAGCATCGAATTTAAATATGAAAAAGGTGCTGTTCAGTATCTGCACCCCGGAATGACAGCAAATATTCTCCTTGACGGTGAAATCGTCGGGTTTATGGGCAAGCTCGCTTATGATGTTTGCGAAGAGCTCGCAATCGAAAAGCCTGTCTTTGTTGCAGAGCTTGATTATGAAAAAATTGCTGAAAAATTCAACACCAATATCGTTTATAAGCCAATTTCAAAATTTGCTGCAGAAAAGCGCGATCTTGCGCTTGTTATGAGCGAAGAGATCACCTGCGGTGCGGTTGAGGAGGCTATAAAGTCCTCTTGCAAGTACATCACAAGCGTAAATCTCTTTGATGTTTACCGCAGTGAGCAGATTGGAGCTGGCAAAAAAAGCATGGCATTCAGCCTGACCTTCACTCCCGATGATCATGAGTTCACAGGCGAGGAAATTGACGGATATGTAAGCAAGATCCTTCGTAAACTTGCTTATACGATGCAGATAGAGATCAGATAATTAATTTTGATTTACTGAGTGGTTCGCATGGCGAACCACTCAGTTTTTTTCCAACCTCGCTACGCAGTTTGATAAACAGTAATTTAGCGAACTGTTCATCATCATTTAAGCAAAGCGCAAAAAGGGCTGTCGCAATGCGACAGCCCTTAAAAGCTACTTATTAGCTATTTATTAAATTACTTTGCAGCAGCTGCAACGTAAGGGAAGTACCATGTACCCTCAACAACGTCAGCGTAAGAGCAGCTTGTGCCATCCTTTGCGCCTGTAATATTGTTGATAATAACTGTAAGCTCGTTACGCTTAATATTATTATTGGGAGCGAATGTACCATCACCATTACCGCTTACGTACTTCGCATTAGCGCAAGCATTTACATACTTTGTAGCCCAACCGCTAACATCGCTGAAGCCTGCATCCTTCGCATTCTCAACATCAAGACCCATAATGTTGCAGATCATTGTAGCAACCTCTGCACGAGTGATGTTTTCATCGCCTCTGAATGTCTTGTCCTCATAACCCTTGATGATACCGGCAGCTGTGCAGAGATTAACGAGTTCTACATACTCATCTGCAACATCTGTGAGAACAAGAGGAGCGTTAGTTGTCTTAATATCGAATACATTTGCAAGAGCCTTGATAACTTCATATCTTGTAGCATAAGCCTCGGGCTCGAACTTGTCTCCACGACCGTCCATGTACTTGATATTAGCTGCATCAGCCTTGAGAGTGATGCTGTTCTCAGTAACCTTGTATGTGAAGGAAGCCATACCGCTTGTCTTCATACCACTCTTTGTAGCGATAGCATTGATAGTAACAGCTTCATTGATCTCAATAGGAGCTGTATATACAGGAGAAAGAACTGTAGCAGTTGTACCGTCTGTTGTGTAGTGGATAACTGCACCCTCGGTAGCTGTTGTAAGAGCTACCTTTGTACCAGCGGGAACTTCAGCAGCTGTGATATCAGCCTTAACAGCCTCTACCTGAGTCTGGGATTCGGTAAGTTTCTTGTGGTAATAGAGAAGAAGGATTGCAAGATCATTGCCGGAAGCCTTCTTGGGGATTTCAACATTCTTGGTAACTACTATCTCCTCGCCATTTGAGTCAAGCGCAGGAGCACCGGTTTCTTCATCAACAACAGCATAATCAACAGTAATATTCTGAGCCTCTTTTTGGTTGAAGATGTTGCCCTCTTCATCAACGATAACATTACCTTCAGCATCCTTTATACCGCCCTCGGGAATAACAGGAACGAGCTTGTAACCGGGATAATCAAAAGCAGGAACAGGAAGCTTGTTTGCCTGAGGCGAAACAATTGGAGCCTTAAGGTCTGCTTCGTCAATGATAGTTTCAACAATCTTTTCAGCAGGAACAAAATTAGGAACAACAGTTGTGTCTACAAGAACAACGTTCTTATTTGCAACAGTTACACCTATGATCTTGTATGTCTCGCCATCCTTAACAACCTTAGCATCATTGAATATTACAGGGTAGCCCTTGCCATTCGCTTCTGCAGAAGCTGCATCGGTTGACTTAATGAGAATATTGTCAGTACCCTCAACAGCAGACCAAAGTTCAACGCCTGTGAGCTTTGCTTCAGCCTTAGCGATTGTGAGAGTAGCTGTGAGAGTTGTGGACTGATAACCTGTCTTGGAAACAACAGCAGTAACATCATATGTGCCTGCATCTGTGAATTCACAAGCTGTAACCTTCTTACCGTTTACTGTCCACTCAACCTTCATACCGTCACCGAGACCGTTGATAGTGAAGCCATGAGCATTGCCATCATAAACAACATCGGTTTCACCGGAAAGAGTAAGATCATCAAGAGGAAGCTGACCTATGTAAGAATTCTTAACAGTGGTAGGAACATTAATCTTATTCTCATCAGCACAGCTAAGCACATCAAGAGTAAGATTTGTAAAGCCATCGCTATTGAGGACTTCGAAGGTATAAGTAACAAGAGTTCCGGATTTTACAGAATAATTTGTAGAATTCGCAAAAACATAAGTTACAAAATCAAGCTCGGAAACATCCTGCTTGCTGTCATTAAGGTTCGAGTTAATAAAGCCTTCAGTAAGACCCGAGGTGTAGCTTACGGGTTTAATAACACTCTTATCAAATCCAAGTTTGAAGTTAATACCAGCCATGCCGGGATTGTTTTCCATGCGAACTGTTACATTAACTTTATTGCCCGTGATCTTACCGGCAACAACAGAAAGTGTCATCTCATCTGCAGCAGAAGCACCGATTGCAAATGTTCCAATGCAACCGACAATCATCAGCGCAGCAAGGAAGAAGCTTAAAATTCTTTTTTTCATTGTTTTTCTCCTTTGTGGAAGTATTTTAATTGTTTTTTATATAAAGATGAGAGAACTCATCGAGTTTCCAAAGAAATATCTTTAAAGAAACATTCTTAATTACTTTGCGGCAGCCGCTACCTGTTTGAAATACCACTTTTTTGGGCTAACATCGCCATAAATACAAGTTGTTGCCGCATCAACATCAACCCCTGTTATACGGTTGATGAGGGTTGCAACCTCAGCTCTTGTTATAAGACCGTTGGGATCGAACATACCGGTATCTCTTCCCTTTACATATCCTGCCTTTGCAACGGCATTAACATAAGGAACATACCAGTTGCTGCCCTTTACATCCGGGAAGCCCTGATCCTTTGCCTTGCTT
This sequence comes from uncultured Lachnospiraceae bacterium, assembly GCA_964411355.1. Classification (GTDB taxonomy): domain Bacteria; phylum Bacillota; class Clostridia; order Oscillospirales; family CAG-272; genus SIG710. Next base: position 2,199 of record CAYPKQ010000090.1, on the reverse strand, counting down.
ATGTCAAGTCCCATCAAATTAACGATGAAAACGCAGAACTCGGCACGGGTAATTGTGTTATCGCCCTTAAATGTGCCATCTGTATATCCACTTACAACACCTGCTGTTGCAAAAAGATTAACCTTTGACTTATACTGAGGAGAAACGTCCTTAAATCCCTTATCTGTCGCCATATAATCAACATCAAAGAGCTCATAGAAGCAATCGAGAACCTCATATCTTGTCGCATTTGCATCAGGCTCAAACTTATCGCTGCTTCTACCTGCCATATACTTTATCTTGCTTGCCTTTGTTCTAAGCTTGATAGAGCCGGACTGTGTAGTCTCATCTGCTTTGTCGTCATCCTTATCGTCATCCTTTTCGTCGCCGGCAACGACCTTAACAGAGCCATTTACTGTTTTCACCGAAACGTCATCAAAATCCTGATTTGTTACGTCCGTACAGTTCAGCGTGATAAGTGAAGAAACATCCTCTATTCCACTCTTGACCTTGAAGGTGATTGTGAAGAAGGAACCGTTATTAGTAGAGTTACTTGCCCCATACATGGTGAAAGCCACCTGTTCATCGGAAGCCTTAAAAGTAGGAGAAGCGAAATTCGTTGAGAAAAACGCACCCGAAAGTGCAGAGCCTTGATTTGCGGCTACCGGGGTAAGAACACTGCTATCGTAAGAAACGTACGCATTCATGCCCGCAATACCGGGATTTCCGGACATATTTATGCTGACAGTAATCTCTTCACCGGCTTTTACCTCACCGGCCACAACAGACAATGTAGGTGTTGCCGCAGCCAAAGGAAAGCTTGTAAAGCAGGAAAAGCACATCAAAAAAGCAAACAGTGCCGAAAGTGCCTTAACATACAGTTTTGTTTTTTTCATCATGAAACCTCCGTAAAATTGATCGCCACCGTCTCTTTTTCAATCAACCGACGGTGCATTTTTCGCGAAAAATGGCAGAACTCACCCTACCCATCGCACATTATAAGTTATTATAGCAAATATTGCTCGAAATGTCAATAGTTATCTCAAAACTTTTCTCCACAAATTATGGCAATTTTTCTATGATATTCTATCTTAAAAAGGCTTCAAAATCAATAGTTGTTACAAAGTTGAAACATTAAAATTTTTATTTTAACATTTTTTTTACAATTTGGAAATGTTTTTCTCCTGCGCGAACGATTATTTTCAAAAAAATCGGTTCAATAATACTTCGTCGCATAAAAAAGCCGGATGCAGTCCAAAATAATAGAAACAAAAGAAAAAGGAGACATGAAAATGAATCAACAGCCAATCGAAAACAACCCAAAGATCAACAAAGTCCTTTATATTGTAACCGTAACCCTTCTTCTTGCCATTGCGGTTGTGGCAGCAATAACAACGGCAGCGAACCGACGAGGTAAAACTCCGACAGTCCCCAAGGCAAGCGACACTGTGATGGAGACTGAGCTCGAAAGCGAAAAGATCACAGCACCCATCACAACAGACCGTCAAAAAGAAACAGAAAAGCAGCCGGAAACAAAAAATGAAGAAAAAGAGAGCGAAAAAGAGGCTTCAAACGACGAAGAAGCGAAGGAAGTCTCCTCGATCCCCGGGGAATTCATCCTTCCGGTAACCGGCATACTTTCAAAAAAGCATGACACGAGCCTTCAGGTCTATTCGGCTACCATGAAGGATTACAGAGTCCATAACGGAATTGATATTGTTACAAATGAAGGAGCTCCGGTTTACGCCGCAGCCGAGGGCGTAGTTTCGCAGATATGGAATGATCCTCTGATGGGAAGCTGCATGGCCATAAGTCACAGCGGAGAGTGCTATACAGTGTATAAGAACCTTTCCGAGGACGCAGCCATAGGAATAGAAGAAGGCACAAAGGTCAGTGCGGGACAGCTCATAGCATCGGTGGGAAATACAGCAATGATCGAGATCGCAGAAGAACCTCATCTTCATTTCGAAATAACAGTCGGGGGCAAGGCAGTTGACCCCTTGGAGTATTTTGACGAAAGCGCACTGGTTTCCCTCTCATTTGACGCTTCGTTTGAATCGTAAAACTTAATAAATAATGGCTGGATCAATCGCTTTTCTAAAAAGCATTGGTTCAGCCCTAATTGTATATGTTGATTTATGGAAAGTTGGTGTCTATAATGGTTCTTGTGTAAACAGTAATTTATCGAACAGGCGATAACGAATTTTTGTAGGGGACGGC
>CAYPKQ010000089.1:0-10193 GCA_964411355.1 uncultured Lachnospiraceae bacterium | reverse complement strand
AGGTCGCCGTCCCCTACAAAATACATCTTCAACAGTTCGATAAATTACTGTTTATCTGCGTTTTTACATTTAATTGTGGTGATTTCACGTAAAAATTTTCTCAAAACGACGCAAACGCAAACAAAACTTTAACATTTCTATGTTATAATAGGGTCATAAAAGCAAAAAATTGCCCCCGGAGGATGAAAATATGTTCAAAATTTTGGTTTTGGAGGATGACAGAGATCTGAACCGCAGTGTTTGCACTTTCCTTAATAACAGCGGTTATGAGGCAGTTGGGTGTCTTGATGCGGATAGTGCTTATGACGAAATGTATAAGACCACCTTCGACTGCATCGTGTCGGACATTATGATGCCGAATATCGACGGCTTTGAATTTGCCAAAACAGTACGTTCACTTAATAACGACATTCCCATTTTGTTTATGACCGCCCGTGATGATTTCGCCTCGAAGCAGAGGGGCTTCCGTATTGGGATCGATGATTATATGACAAAGCCCATTGACCTTGACGAGCTGTTTTTGCGCATCGGAGCACTTCTTCGCCGTTCAAAAATCGCATCAAGCCGCCGTCTTGAGGTCGGCAGCTTTGTGATGGATGCCGATGAGCGCAGCGCAACCTTGAACGGTGAGGAAATATCTCTTACCGCAAGGGAATTTGATCTGCTTTATAAGCTCTTGTCCTATCCGAAAAAGACCTTTACGAGGAAACAGTTAATGGACGAATTTTGGGATGTGGGTACGCAAACAGGAACTCGAACAGTTGACGTCTATATGACCAAGCTCCGCACAAAGCTATCTGATTGTGACTCCTTTGAGATACAGACCGTTCACGGACTTGGATATAAGGCGGTGATCAAGTGAAAAGGATGAAAAAATCGGGTTTTGGGAGCAAAATGCTGCGGGGACTCCATAATTATTTTATGTTTTTCCTTATTGTTGCCTTTCTTATCACTTGTTCAACAATGCTTTTTGTGAGCACTCTCACAGAAACACTCGATATCGAGCTTAGCGAAACCAATTTGCAGATGGCGGCAAAGCTGACCTTTCTGAATGTTATTTTTCTCAGCATTTTGTTTACCATAGCCGATACAGTCCGCAGAAAGCTGACCACAGAAAAGGCAACAAAACACATCACCACTGCCGCAAGGGAGATCGTCAAAGGGGATTTTGATGTTCGTATCGCTCCCATCAGCAGCTTTTCGACAGACGATAACTATAATGTTATCATTGATTGCTTTAATACAATGGCATCCGAGCTTCGGGGCGTGGAAACTCTGCGCACAGATTTCATTACCAATGTATCTCACGAAATGAAAACCCCCCTTGCCGTGATGCAGAACTACGGAACGCTTTTGCAATCCCCCGCTCTTTCCGACGAAAAGAGAATTGAATATGCAAAGTCCGTGACCGATGCATCCCGCAGACTCGCAGATATGATGACGAATATTCTCAAGCTGAACCGACTTGAAAATCAGCATATCTATCCAAATCTTACTGCCTTTGACCTCGGAGAACAGCTTTGCGAAAGCTTGCTTGGATACGAGAATGTTTGGGAAAGAAAAAATATTGAAATTGAAACCGATATTGCAGAAAATATATTCGTTTCTGCCGATGCGGAGCTTTTGCCTTTGGTTTGGAACAACCTTTTTTCCAATGCCTTCAAATTTACCGAGGACGGCGGAAAGGTAACTCTTACTCTTACGGCAGATGAGAATTATGCTACCGTTAAGGTCGCAGATACAGGATGCGGAATGACAGCTGACATCGGTGCACACATTTTTGAAAAGTTCTATCAAGGCGATACCTCCCACGCAACAGAGGGAAACGGTCTTGGACTTGCCCTGGTCAAGCGCATAATTGACATTATGCAGGGTGAGATCGGTGTAGAAAGTGTACAAGGTGTGGGAACGACCTTTACGGTCAGAATCAGGAGGGCTGATGATGGATCTGAAGAAGCTCGCTAAAGCCATAATTTTTCCCCATATCGTCATAATGATTATTCTTCTTCCTATCGCCGCCGTCCTTCTCGTATATGCAATGGTGGCTTTTGGAACGGAATCGGTGCTCGCCATTGTTTCGTATGTGCTTGCGGCATATACCTTAACTGTTTGGAGCTTCAGAATACCGAAGCTTATTGGAGTTTTCAGGATCTTCAAGGAAGAAAATAAGTATTTAAGAAAGTGGCAGGAGGACACCCGCCTGCGGGTAAACATATCTCTTTACGGCTCACTTGCATGGAATGCTTTGTACGGAGTCTTGCAGCTATTGCTTGGGCTTTATCACCGCACATTTTGGTTCTGCTCCCTTGGCACGTATTATATTTGCCTTGGCATAATGCGATTTTTTTTGCTGTCACATTCGAGAAGATATGCTCCCGGCGAGAGGATGCAGATCGAGCTGAAAAAATACCGCGCCTGCGGATGGGTGTTCCTTGTTATGAACCTGGCACTTTCGCTGATCGTGTTCTTCATGGTCTATTGGAACAGAACCTTTGAGCACCATATGATTACTGCCATTGCAATGGCGGCATATATCTTTGCGGCATTTGCCGCTGCCACTGTCAACGTGGTAAAATACAGAAAATATAATAGTCCTGTTTTTTCCGCTTCAAAGGCAATAAGCCTTGCGTCGGCACTGGTATCAATGCTGACCCTTGAATCAACGATGCTCACCACTTTCGGCGACGGAACAATGACGGCACTGGAGAGAAAATGGATGCTTGGAGCAACGGGAGGTACTATTTCCGTAGTGATAGTTGCAATGTCGGTCTATATGATAGCCGTAGGCACAAAGAAACTGAAAATACTAAGATCAGAGGTTGAAAATGGAAAATAACAATAATGAACGAAGAGGATTTTCATATGTCTATTCCGCAAAGGAGCAGGCAGAACTTAAGAGGATACGCGAGAAATATGCTTCCCCGACGGAAGCCGAGGACAAAATGGCTCGTTTGCGCCGACTTGATGCAAGCGTTACCCGATGTGCCCAGACCGTGGCGCTGGTGTTCGGTGTGATCGGTGCGCTCATTCTCGGATTTGGCATGAGCTTATGCATGACAGACCTTTATGAAATATTTGGTCTTGGCAGCAGCTCTGCTTTGGTGCTCGGTATTGCTATCGGAATTGCGGGCGGTATCCTTATGGGCTTTGCTTATCCGACCTATAATGTTATCGTCACGGCAAAACGCAAAAAAATAGCACCGGAGATCATTCGTCTCACAGATGAGCTGATGAAATGAAAAGAATACATGAATAATCTTGCAAAAATATAAATTCTGTGATATAATAACTAAAAACTTATAAACAAACAACAAGAAAGGAACCAAAATATGAAGATTATATTTTACGGTTCAAGCCACGGATATCCGGAGCCGGGAAGAAAATGCTCCTGCGCGATGATAGAAATAGGCGAGGCAAGATATTTCATAGATATGGGAACAAACGCTATTGAGGGCATGATAAATCGCGGTATTCCCCTTGATTCGGTAAAGGCAATCTTTATAACACATATGCACAGCGACCATACGGGAGGGCTTATTCCCTTTCTTGATGTCTGCAGCTGGAAATTCAAGACCGTAAACCCAAAGGTCTATCTGCCGGGCGACACGGAAAAGATAAGGGACACAATGGCAGCCTGGATCGCCCTTTGCGGAGTTACGCTCCGCCCCTTTGAATTTAACGAGGTCAATGAGGGAGTTATTTTTGACGATGGAACTCTGAAAATTACGGCATATAAAACAAAGCACACAGAGAGATCCTATGCCTTTCTTGCGGAAGCGGAGGGAAAAAGAGTGCTTTTCAGCGGAGATCTGAGCCACAAAGGCCCGGTCGACGATTTCCCCATGTCCGTTTTCGATAGCGAGCTTGATCTTGCCATATGCGAGGTCGCCCATTTTGAGGCAACCGAATATCTGCCGCTATTTTCGGGGCAGAAAAATTTAAAAAAGCTCTGCTTCAACCACTATTCCGAGCGGCTTATGTACTCGCTCTATGAAGCGAAAAATAAACTCGCCCCACTTCCCGTCATTCGCGCAAATGACGGAATGGAGATTGAGCTTTGAGAATAAAATAAACCATGTGCTGTGCCCGTTTCGGGCACAGCACATGGTTTTCTATTCATTGGTTAAAGAAAATTTAACCTGTTTAGCCGCATTTTCACATGAAAATAACGATGTTTTTAATGATTTGTTTCAATATCAAAAAGCTCATTTATCTCATGGAGAAGCCGGCTATGAGCTTCGAGCATGGGGTCTGTCTCAAGCAGACCTCTTGCCTCTTCGATGGCGCATCTGAAAAGCTCTCCGTCAAGGAGCATATCCGCAAGCTTGAAGCGCAGTGCACCGCTTTGCCTGACAGAGCCTGAAGAGCTTGCCACAAAATCACCCGGACCTCGCATCTCCAGATCCTTTTCTGCAATGGTAAAGCCGTCGTAGGTCTTTTTCATAGCGTCAAGACGCTGACGTGCCCTTTCGCTCTTGCTGTCCGAAACAAGAACGCAATAGCTTTTTCGGCTGCCTCTTCCAACCCGTCCTCTGAGCTGATGAAGCTGTGAAAGCCCAAACCTCTCGGCATTTTCAACTATCATAAGGCAGGCATTGGGCACATTCACACCAACCTCGATAACGGTGGTGGAAACGAGCACATCTATCCTTCCTGCCGCAAAATCCTGCATAACGGCATCCTTCTCATGTGCCTTCATCTTTCCATGTACAAAGGCGATCTTTTTATCAGGAAGCCTTTCACCAAGCTCCTCGGCGTATTTTACCGCACTTTTAAGCTCGGGGCGGCTTTTTTTTTCCTCAAAATAAAGCGAAAATGCCTCGCTTGTTGAAATTTCCGACATGAAGATATCGCCCTCATAATCGGACATATCCTCTTCCGTTTCCGTTTCTTCAACTGCGGGACAGACCACATAGACCTGCCCGCCCTCGCCCGTAAGCTTTCTTATAAATGCCAAAAGCCTTTCTCTGTAGCCCTCGTCAACGGCAAAGGTGTCAACCCTCTGTCTGCCGGGGGGCATTTCGTCAATTACAGAAAGGTCAAGGTCGCCGTAGAGGGTAAGGGCAAGTGAACGTGGAATGGGTGTTGCACTCATTACAAGCATATGCACCTTTTTGTCTTTTTCACCCTTTTCCCCAAGGGCACTCCGCTGTCTGACACCGAATTTATGTTGTTCATCATTCACCACAAGCCCAAGTGAGGAAAATGTTACCCCTTCGCTGATAAGAGCATGAGTTCCGATGACGATATCTATTCTCTTTTCGGGGTCGCTCTCCGAGAGTGCTTCATAAATTCTGCGCTTTTCGGCTCTTGTGGTCGAGCCGCAGAGAAGTGCGGTCTTAATTCCCAGAGAGGAAAAGATCTTTTCAAGGTCGCCATAGTGCTGCGTTGCAAGAATTTCAGTCGGTGCCATAAGAGCTGCCTGCTTACCGCTTCGCACGGCAATGAGCATTGCGGCGGCGGCGACCACCGTTTTTCCACAGCCAACGTCTCCGCAAACCAAACGGTTCATGGGAGTTCCCGAGGCAAGATCTGCCTTTATTTCTTCGATAACTCGCTTTTGAGCACCCGTCATTTCATATGGGAGAATGGCGAGAAGATCGCTTATATCATTTTCAGCACATATGACGGTGCCGAATGTGGGTCTTTGCCGCTTTCCGGCAAAGGCTGTGCCAAGGGAAAAGAGGAAAAGCTCCTCAAAGATCAGTCGCTTTTTAGCCGCTTCAAGCTCACGCATGGAAAGGGGCGCATGAATCGTGCGCAGGGCAAAGGAGCGGCCTGCAAGACCGTTTCGCATTTTGATATCGTCGGGAATAAAGTCGCTTGCCGCATCGCCGCAAAGGTATGTAAGTGCCTCCGAGACCAGCTTTCCCATAAGATTTTGATTAAGAGGGGGAGTGAGCGGATATATGGGATGAAATGGAGCAAGCTCTCCCACGTTCTCCTTTACTTGCTCTGCGGCGGGGCTTGAAAGAGAAAAAACATCCTTTCCCGATGGCATTTTCTTCCGATCGACCTTTCCGTAAAAACGGAATGTTTCCCCAAGACCGAATTTGTCTGCAAGAAAATCCTGATTGAAATATACTATCTCCGCTGTGCCGCTTTCATCATAGGCGCGGAATTTGAGCAGTGACATTCCCCTCTTTATAAGTGCTTTTTTTGGCTGTGTTGCAACAGTCAGACAAAGGGCGGATTTTTCGCCGTTTACCGTTTCCGAAAGGAGCTTTATGTCTCCTCTGTTTTCATAAGCGCGGGGATAAAGCCCGATAAGATCTCCGACGCTTCCGACTCCGAGCCTTGCAAGTGCCTCGGCACGAACCTTTCCAACGCTCTTTAGCTGTGTAACGGGTGTTTTCAGCTCATTTTTGATTTCCATCGGGCTTTCTCCTTTCACGGTTTTTATAATTGATTTTGCTGTATTTTAAATAGTATTTATACATATGTAAACAGTAATTTATGAAGGGGGAGTTTCGCCACTGCGGTGGTGAGGAGCGCCCGCGCGCTCCACCGCACAAGCTTTTAAAAAAGCTTGACCAAAACTTTTAAAAACAAAAGGATTAGGAAGCTTATTCGATCTTCTACGTGAAATTATCGGTAACTCCACGTAGAAAAGAGATAAAATACTCTTTAATAACTCCCTTTTTAAAGTTTTGATCGACCTTTTTTAAAAGGTCGCATGGTCAAGCGCACGTGCGCTTGTCGCCTCTGCGGAGGCGAAACACCCCACACCTCGCTAAATTACTGTTTATCGGTACAGCTTACACCTCTGGCGGTGTAAAATTATTATTCATCTGTCTCTTCAAGGATTTGGGGTACATTTTCACCAAGAAGCTCGTTTTCTGCCTTGACTTCTTGCTCGATCTGCGCCTCCTCCTCTGCGATCTCGCTCTCGGGAGCGATGCGCACGATGTTGGATATGATAGCATCCGAATCAACATTCATTACCCTTACGCCCGCAGCCGTTCTCGAATAGGTATTGATGGAAGAAACTCCTGTTCTTATGATGGTACCCTGATCGGTGATTACCATGATATCATCCTCTTCGCCAACTGCCGCAATTCCGGCAATGAGACCTGTTTCTTCTGTGATATTATGGCACATATAACCCGTACCGCCGCGGTTCTTCATATTTCTGAAGTCTCCGAATTCCGTTCTCTTACCCTTACCCTTTTCGGTGATGGTAAGCAGTGTCTTGCCCTCTTCAACTATGGCAACGCCCTTGATATAATCGCCGTCTCTGAGGCTCATACCCTTAACACCTCTTGCGGGTCTTCCCATTGCACGGACATTCTGCTCGCTGAATCTTACGGTATGACCCTCATGAGAAGCAATGATAACGTCATTATCTCCGTTTGTATGGAGCACGGAAACAAGCTCGTCTCCATCATCAAGACCAATGGCGATCTTCCCGCCCTTTCTCTGGTACTCAAAGTCGGTGAGAAGTGTCTTTTTGATAACGCCGTTCTTTGTTACCATGGTGAGGTATTCACCATCCGCAAAGTCCTTGATTCCGATAACGGCTGTGATTTTTTCATCCTCACGAAGCTCAAGGATATTAACAACATTAGTTCCCTTTGCGGTTCTTGACGCCTCGGGAATCCTATATGCCTTGACGGTATAAACTCTTCCGGTATTTGTAAAGAGCATGAGGTAGGAATGGGAGTTCATGACAGTCACCTTGTCGATGAAGTCATCCTCCTTTGTGGTCATGCCTATCTTACCGACACCGCCGCGATTCTGCGCAGTATATTCCGAAACATGCTGACGCTTGATATAGCCGCTGTTTGTCATTGTAATTACACAGGTGTGACGCTCGATGAGATCCTCAAGGTCGATCTCTTCCTCTGCCTCAACGATATCGGTAAGTCTTTCGTCACCGAATTTGTCCTTGATCTCGTTCATCTCTTCCTTGATGATGTCCATAACTCTGTATTCATTTGCGAGGATATCACGAAGGTCTGCGATAAGCTCCTGAAGCTTTTGCAGCTCGTCCTCTATCTTCTGTCTCTCCATGCCTGTGAGACGTCCGAGGGTCATTTCAACGATAGCCTGAGCCTGCTCGTCTGAAAGTCCGAAGCGTGTGCAAAGTCTTTCCTTTGAGTGGGGAATCGACTCGGAGGTCTTCATTATTTCAACTACTTCGTCGATGTTGTCTGTTGCAACGATGTAACCCTCAAGGATATGTGCTCTCTTTTCAGCCTTGCGAAGCTCAAAAGCGGTTCTTCTTGTGATGACCTGCTTCTGGTGCTTGATGTAAATATCGAGAATATCGCTAAGGGGAAGTATCTTCGGCTCACCGTCAACGAGAGCCAGCATATTTATGGCGCAGGTATCCTGGAGCTGTGTATATTTATAGAGCTGATTCATGATGACCTGACCGTTGGCATCTCGGCGGTATTCTATAACGATCCTCATACCGTCCTTGCCCGACTCATCACGAACGTCTGTTATGCCCTCAATTCTCTTATCCTTAACAAGCTGACCGATGCTCTTGCAAAGCTCGCTCTTATTTACCTGATAGGGGATCTCGGTATAGATGATGCGGTTCTTTTCTGCCTCAATTTCACCCTTTGCACGAACCATAACGCGTCCCTTACCTGTTTTGTAAGCGTCGATTATTCCGCGTGTGCCGTAAATTGTAGCAGCTGTAGGAAAATCGGGACCTTTAATATACTGCATCAGCTCTTCTACCGTACATTCCGGGTGATCCATTCTGTATTCGGTTGCCTCGATAACCTCACAGAGGTTGTGGGGCGGAATGTATGTCGCCATACCGACCGCAATACCGATAGAGCCGTTCACAAGCAGGTTCGGGAACTTACTCGGAAGAACGGTAGGTTCTTTTCTCTTATTATCGAAGTTAGGAGCAAAATCAACAACGTCCTTTTCGATATCGCGCATGAGATAGTCCGCAATGCGGCTCATTCTCGCCTCTGTATAACGGTAAGCAGCTGCGCCGTCACCATCAACTGAGCCAAAGTTACCCTGACCGTCAACAAGCTTATATCTCATTGAGAAATCCTGCGCAAAACGTACCATAGTGCCGTAAACGGCGGCGTCACCGTGAGGATGGTAGCGTCCAAGCACATTACCGACTGTGGTAGCAGACTTGCAGTACGGCTTGTCATGAGTCAGATTGTCCTCATACATCGCATACATGATTCTTCTCTGACCCGGCTTCATGCCGTCACGGGCATCGGGCAGCGCACGGCTGGTGATAACGCTCATTGAATACTCAATGAATGATTTTTTTACTTCCTTTTCGATGTCAATGTCAACAATTTTTTGATCCTCGAAAAGTATGTCCTGTTCTGTGTAATCGTTTTTCTTTGCCACTTTCTTTATGCCTTTCTTCGTTTTTAAAAGATTGGTTTTTATTTAAACAAGTAACAGTTTGATCAGTAATTATATAGCTTTATATTTACTTCTCTCCTTCATGTAAAAGTGAGTGAGAGGTAGGGGCGATCAGTGATCGCCCGCCTGATAAACAGCTCAATATAACGTCATTTTAAACCGTTTCTTTTTTCGGGCGATTACTGATCGCCCCTACAAATAACATCTTTAAAGTTATTTATCATCGGACATTCAATTTCTTTAAAATATTGTTATCAAATATCCAAATTCTCGGCGTATTTAGCATTTTCCTGGATAAATTCTCTTCTCGGCTCGACTTTATCGCCCATGAGGATCGAGAACATATTATCACAAGCGATAGCGTCCTCAAGGGTTGCGCGGAGAATAGTTCTGGTATTCGGGTCCATTGTAGTTTCCCAAAGCTGCTCGGGGTTCATCTCACCAAGACCCTTATATCTCTGAGTATCTGCGTTTCCGCCAAGCTCGGCTATAAACCGGTCTCTTTCTTCCTCGCTGAATGCATATCTTACCTGCTTGCCCTTCCAAACCTTGTAAAGGGGCGGCTGTGCAAAATAAACGTGTCCGTCCTCTATAAGCTGCTTCATATAGCGGTAAAAGAATGTGAGCAGAAGTATTCTTATATGTGAACCGTCAACGTCCGCATCGGCCATGATGATTATCTTTCCGTAGCGAAGCTTATTTATATCAAAATTCTCTCTGCCTATTCCGCATCCGAGAGCCTGAATGATAGGAGTCAGCGACTGATTTCCGTAAACGCTCGCCTCGCGGCTCTTTTCAACATTAAGAACCTTACCGCGAAGAGGCAGAATAGCCTGAAA
>CAYPKQ010000088.1:0-10205 GCA_964411355.1 uncultured Lachnospiraceae bacterium | reverse complement strand
GGTCGCCGTCCCCTACAGATTTGCGTTTTATCAACGCACCGCTAAATTACTGTTTATCAATCTAAGTTGAAACAAAAAATCAAGGCAAATGTCACCTTGATTTTTTGCTTGTTTAAAATTTTAAGATCAGATAAGCTTCTTAAGGTAATCTGCGCTTGCCTTTGCACTTGCAAATGCATCGCCGCCGAGCCAGTTAGCATCCTGCTCAACAACATAGTATTCGACGCCGCACTTGCGTGCTGTATCGATAACGCCTTCCATCCAGATATTGCCGTTCCCGACCTCTGTCATGGTGAGTCCCTGCTGTCCGCCCTCATAAACTACTCTCATGCAGTCCTTAAGGTGAAGGATGTCAAGTCTGCCCTTCAGCTTCTCGATCCAATGACGAACGTCTCCTCCGCCCGCCTGTACCCAGCAGGTATCGAGAACGAATGTGATGTTTTCGGGGTCAAGCTCCTCATAGAGGTGGTCCATGAGTGTCTTTGTGCCGTCGATTCTGTGGAATTCGAAGGCGTGGTTATGATATGTAAGCTTGAAGCCCTCTGCCGCATAGACCTTTGCCATTTCATTGAACTTGTTAATGAACTTCTTAAGTCCGTCAAGCTCATCGCGGGCAAAATTCGGCATACCGCCGATACCGATATTGGTTGTTTCCCAGAGACGGTGGAGCTTGATTGTGCCCTCAACGTCATCAACTATCTTATCATAGCCATGGTGAGTTCCGCAAATGCTCATGCCGTTTTCCTTGATCATCTCGATATAGCGAGTCTCGTCGATGGCGCAGCCTGCTGTGTGCAGATCCTTATAGCCCATAGCGGCGAGCTTTTTCATAGTTTCTGCAAAATCAGCCTCATTCTGCATATGGTCACGAACGGTATAGAGCTGAATTCCTAACTGTTTCATAAATTTTTCTCCTTTTTCACGATAAAAAATATCATCAAGGATATTTTAATACACAATGTCGTTTTTGTCAATCGTTTTTTTGACATTTTTAAATTTTTACTTAATTTTATTCTTAAATCTTCATTTTTACTTGAAATGACGGAAAATATATGTTATAATCTAAAAAGAGCATTTTTTGTCTCAAAAAAGGTCATTTTTGAGATTTACTCCATAAAATTCAGCAATATTTTTCTTTTCGGAGGTGTTTTACATATGAGATATCGGTTCTCCTCTGTGCGCTCCCTGACGTTAATTGAAAAAAAATACGCTTTTCCGGTTTTTCTTTCTATGATTCTTGCCCTTTCTTTCCTTCTTTCCTCATGTGCGGGCGGCGGTGATAGGGTCACCGAAATAGTAAGCGTGAAATATGATAAGGAGGAGAGCGGATTATCAGTTTCCGCAACTCTTGATTCCTCGGATTACCGCGAATTCAGAGGTGAGACCGTCTATCTTATCGAGATTCCCGCAAACGGGAATATTTCCGAGATAACCACCCTTATCCCTGTTTCCCAATCAAAGGCGGGAGCTGAGATGACATTTTCTTTGCCCATGAAAGACGGGGCAAGGACTATGCTTTATTCGGGCTTTGTTCTTGCGGTTTTCGACAGAGAAAGGGGATATATTCCCCTCTGTGACGCAAAATGCATAGAGAATCCCGAAGCCTTGGCGCAGAATAAGTCCAAATATCCCGCCTATTCCTCAATAAAAGGGCTTTCCATCGTTTCAAGCTCCGAGGCGGTTGCCATGGGAACAAAGCATACCGTCCTTCGCATAGCCCTTGAGGAGTATCTGCAGACCGATGCTGCAGAGGGAGCACTCTCTTATATTTTTGACGGCACGCCCTATTATTACAATGCCGATAAGATTTCGGAGCTTGATTATAAGATAAAGGCACTAAGCGGTGCGGGCATCGAAATTTTCCTTGAATTTTCTCTTGGGGCTTCATATGAGGAGCTGCCCTCGTCTCTTGCCATGCTTTCATCAAAGCAAACTCCGATGCGCGAGGGGGAAGAGATGATAAATAACTATGCCATCTCGGTCGATGACGGTGCGGGATACCGATACATGGCGGCATTTTTTGAGATGCTTGCGGAAAGATACACGAGAGTCGATGGAAAATACGGCTTTGCGGGCGCATACATTATCGGTAATGGGGCAAATTCCGCTCTTGATGACGAGCGTACTCTGGCAGAGCGAGTTTCTTCCTACGGAAAGCTTATGCGCATAGCCTCTGTGGCTCTGCGCTCAAAATATGCAGAGGGTAAGGTTTTCGTTTCGGTGGATAACAAATGGAATTTGAAAAATGCAGATGAAATTCCGTCCGAAAACGAAGCAGACCCCACCGCCCCCATTGCACAGAGGGCGGCATTTGGCGGTGCGGAATTTTTAAGTGCCCTCGGGAAGGAGCTGGGGGGCTACGGCTTTGAGGACTATGGCGTTGCTCTTATACCCAACTCCGCCGAGGAGGACAGCGACATCACAAATGACGCTTTAGCCACCGACAGCAGTGATACCGAAATTCTTTCTTATAAAAATCTTGCCGTTGCAAGAGAACATATTGGAAAGGAAACCGAGCTTATTCTTTACCGCTGTGAAATCCCATCGGCGGACGAGGCGATAATGGCTCGTTCCTATGCCTATGCCTATATGATGGCGACGAAAAACGGCGCATCTGCCTTTATTTACAACGGTCAGTGGGATAGGGCAACGGGAAATGGAGACAGCGGTCTCTGGAAAACCGACAGCAGCGGAATTGCCTATGAAAAAAGGCAGATATGCCATACTTATGCCGATATCGACAGAGTGGGTGCTGCCGAGAGCTATTTATCGGAAGAGCTTAAGGGGGCAAAAAGCTTTTATCTCACATCCGGCGGCGGCTCGACCTTTATGGATGAAAAAAATAAAGTGCTGAAAAAGGCGGAAAAGGTCACGCTTTTCGATTTTTCCGACGGAAAGAGCCATGATTTCTTCCCCTCGGACAGCGCAAAGAATGTGGAAATTTCCACCTTTGTTGGATCAAATGCGCTGAAAAGTGCTCTTCAGCCCAAATATGATGGGGAAAATGTGGGCGTAAGAAGCGCACCCATTCTCTATGAAAGCCTTAAAAATGCTATTACAGTATCTGCCGTAATTTCGGCAGACCCGGGCGAAGGAAATACCGCTCTCGTTACCCTTGCTCTTGCCCAAAACGGCGATGAAAAGAGCATTTTCCACACCTCGTCGGTTTCGATTCAGGCGTCCAACCGCCAAACGGTATATTTTGATATTTCGGATGCGGAGCTTGATGGAGAACTTGGTGATGTAACCCTTTATCTCTGGGTCAGAAACGAGGGTGCAAGATCACAGCTTTATGATAATGCGGAAGCGATAGAGGAAAAGGAACAGCTTCTTTATATCGAGAGCATAACGGCTCATATAAAGAAGGGAAGCGGTGCGGTGGTAGCTGTTATCATCATAATAGCTGTCATTGCTCTTTTGGCACTTGCGTATTTTGTATTTTTCTTTCCCGGCGGACAGAAGAATCAGTCCGGAAGAGTGCCGGCATCTATGGGAAACAGACCTATGGGTAATGTCCGTCCCGGCGGCGCAAGACCGATGCCAAACGGTGCCCAAAGACCATCCGTTAGACCGCACGGCAGACCGATGCAACAGCAAGGATCCATGCAAAGAAAGACGCAAGCCGGACAGAGAATGCAAAATCCGCAGCAAAGAACAAGCAGCCCCATGTCAGGAGAGAATGAATGGAATCAAAATATGAGATAAAAAACCAGGAATTTCATTTTAGGACCGAAAGCAACGGAGAGAAAAAAACTCCTCTCGAATGTAGTGCCCATATGCATTATGAAATAGAATATTTCCTGCTTCTTGAGGGTGAAACGGTCGTATATATCGACTCGATGGAGTACAAAATGAGTGCGGGGGATCTTTGCATCGTTTTCCCGAATCAGATACATCAGTTCAAAACCATGTCGGAAGAAAAATATATGCTGATAATCTTCAGCCCCGATATGATACCCGAAATGACCGATACATTTACATCAAGAATACCCCGCTCCGCCGTGGTAAGAGCAAACGAGCTTTCATCGGATTGCGAAAAGATCATGCGTAAAATGGGCGAGATAAGCTCGTCTATGGGTGAATACAGAAGAGTTCAGATGAGAGGTCTGCTTCTTACCTTTTTCGGATTTATCCTTGATAAAATGAGCCTTACGGATGTTAAAAGCGTCAGCTCACATGCCCTTAAAACTGTGGTGAATTATTGTGCGAGGAATTTTTCGAGAGACCTTTCCCTTTCGATCCTTGAAGAGGATCTGCATATCAGCAAATACTATATCTCCCATCTTTTCAGTATGAAGCTGAAGGTTCGCTTCAACGACTATATAAATTCGCTGAGGATAAACGATGCCTGCCGTCAGCTCAGACAAACAGACAAGACCGTCACGGAGATATCCGAATGTGTGGGTTTCAATACCCTTCGTACCTTCAACCGCGCATTTGTGCGGCAGATAGGAATGTCACCAAGCGAATACAGAAGGCAGGGCGAGATAGAGATGCGCTCGGTATCAATGATAGGATAAAGGTATTTTTGATATGGTAATAAGAAAAGCTATAAAGAATGACCTTCCGAGAATAATGGAGATAGTAGATGAGGCAAGAGCTTATTTTGCCACCGTCGGAATACCGCAGTGGCAGGGAGAATACCCTTCATATGCGGATTTTGAGGGCGATATCGAGGGCAATAGGCTCTATGTTGCAGCGGAAGGCGAGGATTTGCTTGGCATTTACTGTTTTGACACGCAAGGCGACAAAAATTATGACAAGATATACGAAGGATCCTTCAGACTGGACGAAGAATACGGAGCTATTCACAGAGTTGCGGTTTCAGATGCCTCAAAGGGCAGGGGAATCGGCGGAATGATGGTAAATCACGCTATATCTCTTGCAAGAGAAGCCGGACTTCGTTATCTGCGCGGTGATACTCACCGAAAAAACCTTTCGATGCAGAAAATGCTCACAAAAAACGGCTTTACAAAATGCGGAATTATTTATCTTGAGGGCAAAAAGGACGATGAAAACGAGCGTTTTGCCTTTGATATGATCCTTTCGGAGGGAATTCTAAAATGAAGAATGCATATGTAGAAATAACCAATATCTGCAATTTGAGCTGCAATTTTTGTCCCGGACACACGAGGGAAAAAATGCATATGTCCAGCAGAAATTTCAGAACCATTACAAAAAAGCTTGACGGAAAAATTGAAAATCTTTTTCTTCATATAATGGGTGAGCCGCTTCTTCATCCGGAGCTGAGCAGGATAATTGGCTTTGCAGACAGAATGAATGTCAAGCTGAAGATAACGACAAACGGCACACTTTTACCCCTTTGCCTGCCCATACTTAAAAAATCACAAAATCTTCATACAGTCAGCATATCCCTTCATGCCATCGGAGGCAATTGGAGGGGCGGCATGATCCCCCAAAGGATGGATAAATATTTTACAGACGTGCTTGAGAGTGCAGGTACACTTGCAAAAAGCGGAAAATTTGTGGTTTTGCGCCTTTGGAATCTTGAAAGCGGCGAAAATGCAGATGCGGTGAAAGCCTTTAATGATAAGGTCATTTCGATGGCGAAAAAGATTTTTCCGCCCGAAAAAGAGGAATGGGTAAAGACCCACAGAGGCGAGCGCATTGCCACCCATGTTTTTATCGAATGGGGTGAGCGCTTCACCTGGCCCGAGATGGGCGAGGGCGGCGAAATAAAGGAATATGAGGATGAGATCGGCGGTGAGAGCTGTCATGCTCTGCTTACCCAATTCGGCATCCTTGCGGACGGAACTGTTGTTCCATGCTGTCTTGACAGAAACGGAGATATTCCTCTCGGCAATATTTTTGAGAGCGAGATCGAGGATATTCTCGCATCTCCCAGAGCCAAGGCGATGAAGGAGGCAATGGAGCATCATCGTTTTGCTGAGCCTCTCTGTGCCACATGCGGCTTCAAAAGAAAATAATTTATTGACAGTCAAAGTAAAAAATACTATAATATATCTATAATCTGAAAAAGGAGTTTTCCAATGCCCGAGCTTTTATCCCCTGCGGGAAATTTTGAAAAAATGAAGGCGGCTCTTCTCTACGGAGCAGATGCGGTCTATCTTGCAGGCAATCTTTTCGGTATGCGCTCTGCCGCAGATAATTTTACGGATGATGAGCTGCTTTCCGCAGTCGAATATGTCCACGAAAGAGGCAAAAAAATATATCTCACGGTAAATACCATGCCAAGAGAGAATGAATACGGTACTCTTGAAAGTTTTTTACACACCATAAAGGACTATGGCATAGATGCCATGATAATTGCAGACCTTGGCGTGCTGAATACGGTAAAGAGGATCATCCCCGATATGGAGATCCACATTTCCACCCAGGCGAGTGCTGTCAGCTCTGCGGTCTGCCGTGCCTATCACGATATGGGCGCAAAGAGGATAGTTCTTGCAAGAGAGCTTACCATGGATGAGATAATGGAAATAAAGTCTAATATCCCAAAAGGACTTGAGCTTGAAGCATTTATTCACGGCTCTATGTGCGTTTCGTACAGCGGAAGATGCACCCTTTCAAATTACCTCACCGAAAGGGATGCAAACCGCGGTGCTTGCACCCAGCCCTGCCGCTGGAATTATGCACTTGTTGAGGAAAAAAGACCCGATGTTCCCCTTCCCATTATGGAGACCGAAAACGGCACATTTATTCTCGGCTCAAAGGATATGTGCATGATAGAGCATATTCCCGCCCTTATGAGGAGCGGTATTGACTCCTTTAAGATCGAGGGAAGAATGAAGAGCGCATATTATACTGCCGTTGTAACAAATGCTTACAGAATGGCAATAGATTCATATATAAAGGACTCCGAGGGGTATAAATTTGACACTGCGCTCATAAAGGAGCTTGGATGCGTCAGCCACAGAGAATATTGCACAGGCTATTATTTTGACCATCCTCTGAAGTGTTCAAATCTCGGCACGCAAAACGGCTATATAAGAGATAAGGCGTATTTCGCAACGGCACTCGGTGCTGTTTCGCTTCCTCAAAATGCGGAATTTGAAAAAGAGAATGAAAACGGTATCCTTTATCCCTTTATTCAGCGAAATAAGGTATCGATCGGGGATTCTGCAGAGCTTATTTCCCCGGGCAAGGTGGGAAAAGCATTTACCGTTACCGAGCTTTATACGGAGCAGGGTGAGAGGATCGAAAGTGCGCCCCACCCATCAATGATATTCTTTGCCCGCGTGCCTTTCGAGGTACATGAGGGTGATATAATGCGCGCAGGAGAATGATATGACGACCTTTATTGAAATTATTAAAACTGTAATTTACGGCATAGTTGAAGGTATAACAGAGTGGCTGCCAATAAGCTCAACCGGTCACCTTATTCTGCTGGAAGAGATATTGCCCCTTTCGGTATCCGAAGAATTTTTTGAGATGTTTGAGGTGGTCATCCAGCTTGGCGCATCTCTTGCAGTCCTGGGGCTTTTCCTTAAAACTCTGATGCCGAAATTTATCGGTTGCGGCATGGGCGGGTTTTTCAGATGCCGCGAAAACATAAAAACATGGACTCTCTGGAGCAAAATAATCGTTGCCGTTATCCCCTCTGCCGTTATCGGCTTGCTTTTCGATGACTGGTTCGACGAGAATTTTTACAATGCGGGAACGGTTGCCGCTACTCTCGCCCTCTATGGAATTTTATACATCATCGTGGAAATGGCGAGAAAGGGCAAGAATAATGAAAGCGGAACAGTTCACGATATTTCATACGGAAAAGCACTCGGAATGGGATGCTTTCAGGTGCTTGCGCTGATACCGGGTACATCCCGAAGCGGCTCGACCATACTTGGCGGACTTTTCCTCGGTCTTTCAAGAGGTGCGGCGGCTGAAATGTCATTTTTCTTGGCTCTTCCCACAATGCTTGGGGCTTCTGCACTTAAAACACTGAAATTTTTCCTCGGAGGCGGAAAAATGAGCGGAATGGAGATCGTCGTTTTGCTTGTGGGATGCGCTGTTTCTTATCTTGTTTCCGTCATTGCCATCAAATTCCTTATGGATTTTGTAAAAAAGCACACCTTTATTCCCTTTGGTGTTTACAGAGTCATTCTTGCTCTGCTGGTTCTTGTTTATTTCTTTCTCATAAAATAATTAGTTAATAAAAGGACATAAAAAATGCTCACATCGGTTTTCAGCGCAGCAAACAGCGGTGTTGACGGCTTTATCGTCACGGTTGAATGTAATGTGCTCGATATCAAACTTGATAAATATGAAATTGTCGGTCTCCCCGATGCGGCGGTAAAGGAAGCAAAGGAGCGTGTTCGCACGGCCTTTGAAAATAGCGGATTTCGCTTTCCCGAAAGCGGAATAACAGTCAATCTTGCCCCCGCAGACAGAAAAAAGGAAGGCTCGGGCTTTGACCTTGCCATCCTTATGGGAATTTTAGGGGCAAGCAACTATCTGGGCAGCGTAAATTTTGAAGGAAAATGCTTTGTCGGTGAGCTTTCTCTCTCGGGCGAGGTAAGAGGCGTTCGCGGAATACTCTGTATGTGCGCCGCCGCAAAGGATGCCGGCTTTAAGGAGTTTTATGCTCCCATGGAAAATGCCCGCGAAGCCGCTTCAATTGAAGGAATAACCGTTTACGGTGTAAAGGATGTCCGAGCTCTTGCTCTCCATCTGCTCGGCAGAGAGATGCTGACACCCATCGAAACAGATCATAGCTTCTTTGCCGAGGAGAGCGTAAGAAACGAGCTTGATTTTTCTGATATCAAGGGGCAGATCGTTGCCAAAAGAGCTATGGAGATCGCCGCCGCAGGAGGACATAATATTCTCCTTATCGGGCCTCCGGGAACGGGAAAATCAATGCTTGCAAAAAGATTGCCCTCAATTATGCCCCCTCTCACCTTTGACGAGGCAATTGAGACCACGAAAATACATTCGGTTGCGGGAATTTTGGGTGAGCGCATGTCGCTCCTCAAAACAAGACCCTTCCGCTCCCCTCATCATACTATGAGTGCGGTGAGCATGGTAGGCGGCGGAGCAAATCCCGTCCCCGGAGAGGTGTCTCTTGCTCATAACGGTGTTCTTTTCCTTGACGAGCTTCCCGAATACAATAAAAACGTTACCGACTCTCTCCGTCAGCCAATGGAGGACGGAAAGGTCACTATAACCAGGGTAAACGGAAGAGTTACATATCCATC
The DNA here is from genome assembly GCA_964411355.1 of uncultured Lachnospiraceae bacterium. GTDB lineage: Bacteria > Bacillota > Clostridia > Oscillospirales > CAG-272 > SIG710. The sequence goes on along the minus strand of CAYPKQ010000088.1, from coordinate 1,035 downwards.
TTCCTTCATGCTGGTTTGCGCAATGAACCCCTGCAAATGCGGATATTTCGGTCATCCGACTGAAAAGTGCACCTGCACACAGCTTTCGGTAAAGACTTATATTTCAAAGGTAAGCGGCCCGCTTCTTGACAGAATCGATATTGAAATTGAGATGCCGTCCCTTACCATTGAAGAGATGACAAGCTCGGCAAAGGGCGAAAGCTCTGAAGCTATCCGAGAGAGAGTTATGAGGGCAAGGGAAATTGCCGCAAAGCGTTTTGAGGGTATTCAGGGCGTTTATTGCAATGCCCAGATAAGACCGGGCGCACCCGATGAGCTTTTGAAGATAAGTGAAGCATCGCTTGCGCTTCTGCGCCGCTCATTTTCCGCCATTGGGCTTTCGGCAAGAGCCTATGATAGAATCATAAGGGTCGCCAGAACCATCGCAGACCTTGACGGAAGCGAAACCGTTGAGCCGAAGCACGTGGCAGAGGCTATCGGGTATCGCAGTCTTGACAGAAAGTATTGGAGATAATTTAAAAGCCGAGGCTTTCATTACGTAGCCTCGGTTTTTTTACTGCCATTATGAGTATTTGAGCATAATGTCCGCAGTCTCACTTGTCATGTTGTGGTGATTTTCATACACTTCGTTTTGCCAAAAAAACAATAGTTTCACCGTTACCAAAAAGAGATGATTCACCAAAGTGAATCATCTCTTTTTTATATTTTATCAAGTAATTAAGCAAGCTCTGCGAAGTACTTGATTGTGCGTACCATCTGGCTTGTGTAGGAGTTCTCGTTATCGTACCAAGAAACAACCTGTACCTGATAGGTATCGTCGTCGATCTTTGCAACCATTGTCTGAGTTGCATCGAAGAGAGAACCGTATGTGATTCCGATAACGTCGGAAGAAACGATCTGATCCTCGTTGTAACCGAAGGAAGCGGAAGAAGCAGCCTTCATAGCAGCGTTGATGCCCTCAGCTGTGATGTCCTTACCCTTAACAACAGCTACGAGAATTGTTGTAGAACCTGTGCAGGTAGGAACTCTCTGAGC
>CAYPKQ010000087.1:0-10284 GCA_964411355.1 uncultured Lachnospiraceae bacterium | reverse complement strand
AGCCTCTTCAAGAAGCTTAAGATATTCATCAAGCTCTGCCTGAGAGGGGAAAGCGATACCCTTGATACGGGTAAGCATCTTGTTATTCTTATCGTTCTTCCAATATGCGCCGGACTGATCCATAACCTTGAAAGCCTTGAGAGCCTTTGTATAGCAGATATGAGGACCAACGCACATATCGATATAATCGCCCTGCTGATAGAATGTGATTGTAGCATCATCCGGAAGATCACCTATATGCTCAACCTTATAGATCTCACCTCTTTCTTCCATGAGTTTGATAGCCTCCTCGCGGGGAAGAGCAAAGGGTCTTATGGGAAGATTTTCTTTTGTGATCTTCTTCATTTCCTTTTCGATATTCTGAAGATCCTCTTCTGTAAGCTTTGCTTCGCCAAGGTCTACGTCATAGTAGAAGCCCTTTTCATTTGCAGGTCCGTAAGCAAACTTTGCTTCGGGGTAAAGGCGGCTTATAGCCTGTGCCATGATGTGTGCGGCACTGTGGCGAAGTATATGAAGCTCCTCTTCGGGAGCACATTCAGCCACATGACCGTCGTTGTAAATGACTTTCATTTTTTTCTCCTTTTATTCATACAAAAATTTTTAAAAACAAACAAAAAACACCCGCGGCGGCACACAAAATACCGTCAAGGGTGCAAGAACACGGTTCCACCTTGATCTTTAACTCAAAAACCTTTAACGCAGGCAAACGGCAATGCTTTTCAAGTACATGATTTTACGCATTGCGGCTCGGGAACGGTCTTCGTCAAATCACCGTAAGGGACTCACAGCATCTGCCCCTCTCTCTGGACGGATTTATTTGATAACTTTTTCCTTCAAAGCCTTTATCACAAAGATTATAACATTCTTTTTACGTCTTGTCAAGAGTTTTCTTAAAAGATTACCCCAAATTTTGTGTAAACTAATTGCATTTTTATTTAATTACAGGTTGAAAAATCCGCTTAAATATGTTATACTGTCCATGTAAGATTTTCCACCCCATTGAGACTCAGGAGCAAATATGAAAAACAGCAAAAAATTATCATTTGACACAGTAAAAAAGAATTTTGCAGACATTACCTTTGACAGTCGTTTGGCTTTGTTTGTAGATTTTTCCTCGGTGCTTACCGAAAACGAGATTTTTGATATAGTTGACAGATGTGCCGAAAACAAAATCGGACTTATCATTCCCAAAGTTGCGCAGGATGATTTCGATTTTATTCGCCCCATGAATTATCTCGGAATTTACCGCGCTCTTCTTGACCGCGCCGAGATGCACGGAATAAAGGTTGCGCTGAGTCTTGAAAAGAATGTCGAAGCCGCTATAGTACGCTATTTTGATGATGACTTTGATGATTCTATCCGCTCAAAGGTTATTTTAAAGCGAGAATACCTCTGCAGGGAGGAAGAGCAGGTAAAGATTTCAATTGGAGATGAGGTCATTTCTGTTGTTGCCATTGAAGAGAAGGGAGCGCTTATAGATCTGCGTCCGTTCGTGGATGACGGTGAGCTTGTCTGGGACACGCCCCATGGAAATTGGCGCATTTGCCGCTATTTCTGCCTTGAAGATACCGAGAATGATTCTGTTAATATATTGAATTACAACAAATGCGTGACATATCTGAATGCCGTCATCGGTCTTTTCAAAAATTCTCTCGGTCATCACGTCGGTAAAACTTTAAGCACAGTTGCTTTTTCGGATATATGCTTTTCTGCCCGCAATCGCAGAAATTGGGATGAGGGATTTAATGAGCTTTTTGAAGAGCTTTACGGACTTGAAAGTGCGCCGATCTATCCATGTCTCTACGAATGTGCAAATGACGAGCAAAAACGCTTCAAAACGCTCCTTATGGATTGCCGCTCAAAAATGCTTTCCCGAGGAATAATAAAGGCTATAAATGATGTTGCTTTAGCAAACGGAATGACTGTATTCGGTTCGCTTGCGGAGCCAAACATCACATCATGCTCATATGTTCTCGGTGATGCGATGATGAATATGGCGCTATCGCCCTGTGCGAAGCTCGAAAAAGCATATCTTTATGGCGTAAATTCCCTCGAAATTGCGCAGGGGGCGGCAGATATCGGCGGTCTTGATCCGGTTGGCTGCGACGCATTCGGAGAATACGAAAAAATAAATGACGATATCATGTATAAGGAAACCGCCACTGCTTTTGCTCGCGGCGCAAACATGATGGCGGCTCATCTTCCTTATGACCGTGCGGGACTTTATGAATATTCCTCTTTTGTTGGCAGGCTTCAAAGCGTTTTAAGGCAAGGAGAAGCCATAAGCGATGTGGCGGTTTTGTATCCGATATGGTCGCTTCATTCTGAGGTTTCTCTCTTTGAATCGGAGATTCCGGAGGGGTATTTTGAATATCCGGAAACTGCCGACGATATTGATTATATGTCGGTCATAAACAGTATCAGCTTCTATTCCGGACGTGACCTTTCCGTCATTCATCCCACCATGTTGAAAGGGGCGATTGAAAGAGGAAAAATAAAGGTTTTGGTCATGCCCGCAGCCGAGGTCATAAGCCTCGGGAATATGCGTGATATAGCTGCATTTTATGATAGGGGCGGCAAGGTAATTGCAACGGGAATACTTCCGAGAAGAGCGGCTGATATGAATAATGCCGATGATGAGGTAAGATCGCTTGTTCGTCATGTCTTTGGGGATATGGCGGATGATGAGAATATCACTGGCGATTTTATTCACAATTCAAACGATAAGGGCGGGGAGGCGTACTTCCTTTATTCTACCGGAACGGGAGTTGACCGCTGTATGCTCGTGCCGAGTGCGAGGATCTTCGAAGCTCTCCGGTCATTCGACATTGCATACGATGTTTATATTGAAAATATGCCGAGAATGGATTGTACCGGAGCTCTGAACACAAGCTACCCCGAATATAAGCAGCTTGGGCTGTCGGAGAGCGTCAGAGGCGGTGGAATGATGAGCTATATCCATAAAAAATGCGAGGATTTTGATGTTTATTATTTCACAAATGCAAATAATGCAAGCTACAGCGGAAGCATATATCTTAAGGGGCGGCACAGCCTTGAAAAATGGGATGCAAAAAGCGGTGAGAAAAGCCCATATGAGAGTGAATATACCGTTCTGGGCGGCAGTGAATACACGAAAATCGACGTTTCTCTTGAAAGCGGCGAAAGCATACTTTTTGTGGCAAAATATATAGATATTGTATAAATATTTTTGCAAAAATGTAAATAAAACTTTAAAAAACTTTCAATTTTTGCTAATTTATGTTAAAATATTTTAAATATGCTGACAAAATTTATTATTTTGGAGGAATGACAATGAAAAATTCGTTATTCACAAGACTTCTTAGTCTCACACTTACAGTTTTGATGATCGCATCAATGCTTTCATTCGGCGTAAGTGCGGCAGATTCTGCTGATAAGCTTTGCGATACTTGCGGATATGATATGGCTGAGTCTGCTCATGTATGCGCTCCTAATGTTGATATATGGAAATATGATAGTAGCAACCATTGGCGTGTTTGTACCTGTGGTGAGACTCAGTTCTACAAAGCGGCTCATACAATGGAAAACGGTAAGTGCACTATTTGCGGTTACGATTCCCATATTCATTCTGCCCAGGGCGCATGGAAGAAGGACAGTGTGAATCACTGGAAGCTGTGTTCATGCGGTGTCATTGTTGATAGAGCGATTCACGAAGATTCAGACGGTGACAAAAAATGCGATGTTTGTCTTTATTCCATGAGTATCACCGGTGCAAAGCTTGATTTTAGCTCTGCCAATGCAGTAGTCTCGGGCACAGTCTCGGTAGATATCACCCTTTCGGGCAATCCGGGTATTTCGGGACTTCTTATCAAGCTTAATTTCGATAGAAATGTGCTTGAATTAAAGGATATAAGCTACCAAACGTGGAAAGCCACCGATAATCTGGACTATTGCGGCGACGGCAGAGACGTATCTCTCTTGTTTTACAGAACAAGTAACATTTATGTGAACGATGTTCTGGCAACTCTTGTTTTTGAAGTTGCAGAGGGCGCAGAGGTCGGTGAATATCCCATTGAGATCACCTTTGTTGAAGCAACAAACGAGAATACAGCCGATGTTCTCTTAATTTTGCAAGAGGGAAAGGTTACCGTTTGTGACAGTATTGTCGGAGATATCAATTCCGACGGAAAAATTGACATTAAGGATACCGTTGCTTTTGCACAGTATCTTGCGGGATGGGATGTTTCAATCGATACCGATGCCGCAGACTGCAACGGTGACGGCGAAATATCTATCAAGGATATCGTTCTTCTTGCGCAGCATCTGGCAGGCTGGAATGTGACCCTTGGATAATTTAAATATTTTTAAGGGCTGAACGGCATTTACCGTTCAGCCCTGTTTGAGTTTTATGTGAAAAAAAGATATTTTGCTGTTTAGCAGAAAGAGGCTGACGATTGCAGCCTCTTTTTCCGTAAATTACTTATTAATAATCTTTATGTTTTCGGGAAGGATGCCCGTCTGATCGTAAACTATCTCGTTTATCTGCGATATCTGTGTATCGAGCAGCTCCTCTCCTTTGACTATAACGCTGACCGTGCCGCCGCTGACAACCGCAACACACTGCTCAAAGCCCTTTGAAACAACAAGAGCCTCGATATTGCTCTCATCCTCCATATCAGCCGCTATCTGACCGATTGCAGCCAGAGCTTTCTCCTTTGAAGTGTCGTCCGCTTCTTCGTTATATGCTACGCTTTGGAGCACTTCCATTGCTTCATCTCTTGCTCTCTTACGGTTTATAAGTGATGTTGAAAAATACGTATCTGTTTCACTCTCTGCATTATCGCCCACGGCACTTGTCTCGATATTTCCACCGTCCATTCCTACGGCTGCGGAATAATCAAAGCCCTCTCCGCTATCGGCAGAGCCGAAAAGAATCACATTCAGCAGTATTGCCGCACCGATAAGAAGAACGCTGCAAGCGATCATTGCATTTTTCTTGCTGATCTTCAAGACCATTCCTTTTGCCTTTTTCCATGCTTCGTTTAGTTTCATAACAATATCCTCCGTTATTTGTTTCTTGATATATAGTATGGACGTCAGGTGACTTTTATGACAGTTACGGGACATCTTTTTTTGAATAGGTGATATATATTCTGTTGCTGGGAACATTGCAGGATGCTGAAATCAGAGAAAGCAATCTGTGGGCAACATCGGGATCATCGCCTCCGCCGCAAACTATGCCTATTCCGGTTATTTTTTCTCCGTCTATCGAAACCGCGACCGATACCTCACCCGCCCCATCCACCTTTTCGCAAAGCGACTTTATTTTCTGCTCTTCTTTGTTTTCTGCGCTGCCCGAAGGCAAGGAAAAATCAAATGTCAGAAGAAAAACTCCTAAAAGTACGCAAAGCACTATGATGAGCCATTTTTTAAACTGAATTTTGACCATTATTTATTTACACCTCATTTCACTGTACACTCACAGCACAGTTTATTTTCGAGAAAGCTCTCCACCCGGGATGGATTCACCAGCATTCCTTTTCCCGAAAGAAATACATTGACTTTTAGGAGAGAAAAAGCGTTTTCCTCTTGCTTCAGCGTGCAATCAACCTCAATTTCGTTTTCACTCAGTGAATATTCATTGGAAATCAGAAGCAAAACGGCGGCATCTGCCTCATTTTTTGTGAGATTTCCGAGATTTTTGAGCCAAACCTCTTCATATGAATAAGTCTCGGTGTTTATCAGCTCCGAGAAAAACGAGGCGTCATATTTTTTCATAGATGATACAAGCGGTGCTTCGATAACGAGTATCATTATAAGCGAAAGCAGAAGCACAAAGGTTTTTTTCAGAACTCCCTCTCCCGCCGGAAGAAGTCCCAGAGCCACCGTTCCCAGTGCCGAAAAGGATATGATTGAAAAAATATAATCCTTCATTTCATCCTCCTATTGCCGCACCGCATCTGACAAAAAGCGTGAGTGCATATATAAAAATTACCGAGCACATTGAACAGACCGCAAGAAGATATCCGTAAATATTGCTTATTTCCGCGAGAAATGCGCCCTCCCTCTCGCACCCAAGCATTTTTGAAACAGATGTGCCGATCCCGAGGACGGTCCTCCCCAAAATCAGAGAAATAAGTGTTGGCAAGAGCAGAATGAGTATCACTAAAATTGCGATTCCACCCGTACATCCCCTTATATATTCAATGCTGGCGGCAACAGTTCTGTATGAGTCTCCAACAGAAGAGCCCACAATGGGAATAAAGCTTGAAATTGCATATTTTGCGGCTCTTGCACCAAGGCTGTCCGCTTTTGAAGCAAGCTGATTTTGTACCCCCATAACAAGGGACATTATTGCAACGATAAGTCCCATGCCGAAGGTATAAGTTCTTTTAAAGCAAGAGGAAAGCTCTGATCCCGAAAATCTTTTTGAAAAGGCGGAGCAAAGTGAAAATGCAAGACAAATTCCAACCACGGGCATAAGTGCTTTACAGAGGAGATTTTCGCATATTGCAAGAAAAAATCCGAGAGAGGCGGTGCCAGAGCTTGCCGCATATGTGTTTCCCCCCGCCGCATAAAGCACTCCCATAAGCGGTATCATGGAATTTACAAGCGTCAAAAGTCTATCCAAAAAATTTCGCACCATTTCGGTTGCATTCCACTGCTCGTATATTACTGCCAGAGCAAATGCAGATGAGGTGCAAAGCGAAAACTGCTCGCGGAGAGCTTCATCACCGTTTCCATCAAAAATCGAATGGGCAATGGCAGATATCAGTATAAGCCCCAAAAGTCTTGCGAGCAGATGAAGCATATCGCCCATATAAAAGCCGAGATAATCCGATATCAGTCCCCATATGTATTTCGGAGACATCATTTTTTCGGCACCGCAAGAGATGTCATCTTCATTTTCCGAAAGTATTTCGCCCGGGAGAAGTCCTTTGATATCATCGGGAATATTATCCGTAAAATTTTTATATTCTGCGCAGTATTCTACGCCTTCGGCAGGAAAGGAAAACAAAGCAACAAAAAGTAAAATGATAATAGCGGATCTTAAATATTTTACCATGTTAACATTTCCTTTGCTGCCTGCAGTATTTTTTCGATCAGAGGAAGAGAGAGCAAAAGAAGCTCGATCCTGCCAACATTTTCAACAGAACGGGCAAGTCCGGTCTCACCACATTCGGTGGCAGTATCCGATGTTATTTTGACGAGAAAAACAATGAAGAGTGCCTTAATAATGACTTCGCCGTATTCATAAAAACCGCCGTTTTGCGCTGTTTCATTTAAAAAAACAATTATGGGCGTGAACATAGAAATACCTATGCCGAAAAAAAGGATTCCAACAACTGCACGAAGAAGGGAAGGATAGCTTTCCCGCAGATTTTTGAAGCACATCAGAGCTGAAAGGCAAAGAATTCCGATGCCGCATATCCTGAGTACATTCACAGCCCAAATACCGTCTTTACGCTTTCGAAAAGTGTTCCCATTTCACCAACAAGCATTAATAGCACAACGATTATTCCCGAAATCGTGACCAGCATTGCTTGCTCGTCTCTCCCGCTTTTTCCAAGTATCTGTGCAGCCGCCGAAACAAGAAGCCCCATTCCCGCAACCTTTAATACAAGCGAAACATCCATACCGTTAAATTTCCTTTCAGATTCAAATTATCAGAATGATAAACCCAAGAGAGGTGCAGAGAGAAACAGTAAAATACATTCTGCATTTTGCGCCATATTCCGATTCCCTTACCGAAAGAGCATCCGAAATGGCAGAAGAATAATATGTGCTTCTGCGGATTTCCTCGTCTCTGAAATATCTGCCAAGTCCCAAGAAAAATTCCCGTACCTTTTCGGCATCCTCAGCGTAAAGCTCTTTCTCGGCAAGCTCACAAAGAAAGGGAATCTCGATTTTTTCGGGATGCACCTTCAGAATACTATAAAGATTGCTCATATCAGCACTCTCGATTATTCTGTCGATGGGCATATCCAGCATTTCTATCTGTCTTTTTATCTCAAGGGCAAGTCCTGAATAAAAGCGAAGCAAATGAAGCCTTTTTTTCTCAGCAGAATAACGCATAAATGCCCATAGCAATGAGGCAAGTATAAGAAGTAGGCCGCCAAATATTTTAGCTTGTATCATTTTTTGGGGAAACATCCTCTCTCTTTATTATCTTGTATCGGCATACAGTTTCACCTTTTCCTCTTTCAAGATGGATATAGCTTCCGAATATTCCCGCCTCATGGAGTTCGTAAATTCCTTGACGCTGAATAAGCTCTCCTATATCGTCTCCATGTGCGCTGGCAATTATCGGCACTCCACAGCTCCTTACTGAAAGCAGTGCCGAGGCTTCTTCCCTTGAACCGATCTCATCACATATGATAAACTGCGGGTTCAAGGCTCTGACCGCAATTTCTATGCCTGTCCCTCTAGGGTATTCCTCAAGAATATCAATTTTCAGCTCCGCTCCCGAAAGTCCTTCGGAAAGCTCTCCGCCGCTGTCGATAAGTGCAACTCTTTTTCCGTGTTTTCCGGAAATATCCCTTGCTATTGACTTAAGATAAGTGGTTTTTCCAACCCCCGGCTTTGAATAAAGCAAAACTCCGCTTCCTTTTTCTACAATATATTTGCCAAGTTCTCCAATCGTCGGAAAAGATGCACATGGCAAACGGATATTAAGTGAGGTTATATCGTGAACAGCCTCGATTTTTCCTCCCCTTACCACCGCTCTGCCGCAAGCACCGACTCTGATTCCGCCCCCGGCTTTCATTCCGCCATAACAGATCTCCTCACCGTGGGCATAAACCGAGCAGCCGCAAAGTCTGAAAAAACATTCATTCAGCTCTTTTTCATCGACGATGGATGAACCGAGATAGCTCGTCCCGCTGAAAACAAATTCGCTTTTTCTTTTACTTCTTAATCTTATTTCCTCACCATTGCCGCTCGCCTTTTTTGAAATTCCTTCATAATCGCATATGACTTTCATGGGCAAAGCTCGCATAAGCAGCTCAGGCAACGATGAAATGCTGTTTCTTTGCATCAAAATCACTCCCCGATAAATACTATTCGGAGAAAAGGAAAAAAATTACAAAAAATAAAGAGACCGAGTCATTTGCTTTCATGAAGCCTTTGACACAGTCTGTTTTTGTTGCTCAGATTCAAATTAATGATTCCACTAAACAGTAATTTAGCGAACAGGCGATAACGAATTTTTGTAGGGGACGGCGACCACAACGTCCCCTACAGATCAGCTCATTTTTTAATCGGTATCCTACAGTTCGCTAAATTACTGTTTGTTTGCGGTATTAGTAAAAAACGGTGGGGCTAAGTTAATGAGTTAGCCCCACTTTGCATAGATAATTAATTTTTTGAAACGCCCGTATCTCTTGCCGCCTTCATAACAGCTTCGGCAACGATAGGTGCAACACGCTTGTCAAGCGCGGATGCAATGATGTTTTCTTCGCTTAACTCATCATCCGAGATAAGAGAAGCGATTGCAAAGGATGCGGCAACCTTCATCTCCTCATTTATGCAAGATGCACGGCAGTCAAGAGCACCGCGGAATATTCCGGGAAAAGCAAGAACATTGTTTATCTGGTTGGGAAAATCCGAGCGTCCCGTTCCCACTATTCTTGCGCCTGCCTTTTTTGCAAGATCGGGCATGATCTCGGGGGTGGGATTTGCCATGGGGAAAACGATCGAATCCTTTGCCATTGAGGCTACCATCTCTTCGCTGACAATACCCGGTGCGGAAACGCCGACAAAAACATCAGCTCCATACATTGCGTCTGCAAGCGTTCCCATCTTCTTTTCACGGTTTGTTACCTTTGCGATCTCCGCATGAGCCTCATTAAGTCCATCCATACCTTCGCAGATTATGCCAAATCGGTCAACCATGGTAAGATTTTTAACTCCGATATTCATAAGGTGCTTTCCGATGGCGATACCCGCAGAGCCTGCGCCGCTGATGACAACCTTTACCTTTTCAATATCTTTCTTAACAATTTTAAGAGCATTTATGAGCGCAGATGCCACAACGATAGCTGTTCCGTGCTGGTCGTCATGAAAAACGGGAATATCGCATATCTCCTTTAGCCTGCGCTCTACCTCAAAGCAGCGAGGTGCGCTGATATCCTCAAGATTTATGCCTCCAAAGCTTCCGGAAATGAGGTATATGGTGCGGACTATCTCATCAACATCCTTGGATCTTACACAGATTGGGAACGCATCAACATCCGCAAAGCTCTTGAAGAGCGCACATTTGCCCTCCATAACGGGCATTCCCGCCTCGGGGCCTATATCTCCAAG
>CAYPKQ010000086.1:0-10324 GCA_964411355.1 uncultured Lachnospiraceae bacterium | reverse complement strand
GCGCCACAAAATAATAAATTTCTCAAAACCCATTGACAAAAGGTGAAAAATGTATTAAAATATAAATGATACAGAGAATAGGAGACGTATCAAAACAAGAGGTGGAGGACACCTTTTGTTTTGGTGCGTCTTTTTTTGCCCTTTTTCGGGAGGATCAAGGGTAAATCTCGCCCTTTCGTGCTTGTCTTAACGAAAGGTGAAAAAACAGAAGACAGAAAGGATTTTTTATGTACGACGTAGCCATAATCGGTGCCGGTGTTGTTGGCGGAATGATCGCTCGCGAGCTTTCACGCTACAATCTGCGCACCGTCATTCTCGAAAAGGAAAACGATGTTGCCATGGGCGCAACAAAGGCAAACAGTGCCATCGTTCACGCAGGCTTTGATGCAAAGGTCGGCTCACTCAAGGCAAAGCTGAATGTAAAAGGCTCTGAAATGATGGAGCAGGTGGCGAAGGAGCTTGGCGTTAAATATAAGCGCAACGGATCGCTTGTCATTGGCTTCTCGGATGAAGATCTCGAAACGATTAAGGAGCTTTATGAAAGAGGAACAAAAAACGGGGTTCGTGACCTCGCTATACTTGATCAAAAGCAGCTCCGCACCATCGAGCCAAATATCGGAAAAAAAGCTACCTGCGCGCTCCATGCTCCCACAGGTGCTATCATCTGCCCCTATGAGCTTACTCTTGCCGCCATCGGCAATGCAATGGACAACGGCGCAGATCTTAAGACGAGCTTTGAGGTGGCTTCCATTAAGAGAGAGGGCGGAGCATATGAGATCTGCTCAAAGGATCAGACGGTAAGCGCAAGATATGTTGTCAATGCTGCTGGCGTTTATTCCGATGCTGTTGCAAAAATGGTCGGTGACGATACCTTTACGATCCACCCCAGAAGAGGCGAATATATTTTGCTTGATAAGGAATGTGGAAATATCGTTTCTCATACAATATTCAGAACTCCCGGCAAGATGGGTAAGGGGATTCTTGTTTCGCCCACGGTTGATGGAAATCTTCTTACAGGTCCTACCTCTGTGGATATGGAGGACAAGACGGATAAATCCACGACTGCCGCAGGCTTTGCACACGTTATTAAGGAAACTGCCGAGAATGTTGAGGGCGTTCCCTTTGGAAAGACCATCACATCCTTCTGCGGTCTCCGTGCCGTTGGAAGCTCAGGAGATTTTATAATCACATCTCCGCTTCGCGGTTTCGTTAATGCGGCGGGAATCGAATCTCCAGGACTTTCCTCCGCTCCAGCAATTGCAGAATATATAGTTGATATTCTCTGCGAGAGCGGCCTTGAGCTTCACAAGAACAAGAATTTTAACCCAATAAGACGCCCAATGCATCATTTCAGAGAGGCTTCGATTGAAGAGAAAAATGAAATTATCGCAAAGGATAAGTCATTCGGCAAGATAGTTTGCCGCTGTGAGACTGTTACAGAGGGTGAGATCCTCGAAGCTATCCGCACAAATCCAAAGCCATGCGACCTTGACGGTGTTAAGCGCAGAACAAGAAGTCAGATGGGAAGATGCCAGGGAGGCTTCTGCTCACCGAGAATCGTTGAGCTTCTTTCCCGTGAGCTGGGAATTGCTTACGAGGATGTTACAAAATTCGGCGGCGAATCGGTAATTAACTTCGGAAAGACCAAGGGAGGTAAGAAATAATGACAGATCTGGTTATTGTTGGCGGCGGACCTGCGGGTATGAGTGCCGCAATTGCCGCATATGAAGCGGGCATCCGCGATATACTCATTCTTGAGAGAGATAATCGCCTTGGCGGTATTCTCGGTCAGTGCATACACAACGGCTTCGGACTTCACCGCTTCGGTGAGGAGCTGACAGGTCCCGAATATGCTTGGAGATACGAAGAAAAGGTAAGAGGGCTGAATATTCCCTTCAAGCCGGGAACAATGGTTCTCGACATAAGTGAGGACAAGGTTATAACAGCAACAAATGAAGAAGATGGAGTTTTTCAGATAAAGGCAAAAACGATAATCCTTGCCATGGGCTGCCGTGAGCGTTCAAAGGGTGCTCTTAATATTGCGGGAACTCGCCCTGCAGGTATTTTCAGCGCAGGTACGGCGCAAAAATTCGTAAATATTGAAGGCTATATGCCCGGAAAGAACGTGGTTATCTTAGGTTCCGGTGATATCGGGCTTATCATGGCAAGAAGAATGACCTTGGAGGGTGCAAAGGTGCACGCAGTTTGTGAGCTGATGCCTTATTCCGGCGGTCTTGCAAGAAATATTGAGCAGTGCCTCAACGATTTCGGCATTCCCTTGAAGCTCAGCCATACGGTTGTTGAAATACACGGCAAAGAGCGTCTTACGGGCGTTACCATTGCAAAGGTGGATGAAAACAGACGCCCCATTCCCGAAACAAAGGAATTTATCCCATGCGATACACTTCTTCTAAGTGTTGGTCTTATCCCTGAGAACGAGCTTTCAAAGAGCGCGGGAGTTTCCCTTGACAGAGTTACAAGCGGAGCTGTTGTGGATCAGGACAGACAGACGAATATTGAAGGTATTTACGCTTGCGGAAATGTGCTTCATGTTCACGATCTTGTTGACTATGTTTCGGAGGAAGCAGAGATTGCGGGCAAGAGTGCCGCGGCATATATCAGAGGAGAAAAAGCAGAGGCTATCTCGGTCAGCATAAAGACCGACGGTAAGATACGCTATACCGTTCCTCAAAAGATAACACAGAATAAGGATGTAAATGTCTATTTCCGTGTTTCGGATGTGTTCAGAAATGTTACAGTTGCCGTTTATAAAAACGGTGAAAAGGTGTTCACAAAGAAAAGACCCAAGGTTGCTCCGGGCGAAATGGAGAGCGTGAAGCTTTCAAAGGATATTTTTGCTGATTGTGGCGAGCTTGAGTTCCGTTTGGAAGAGAATTAAGGAGGCGATAAGATAAAATGAAAAGAGAGCTTACTTGCATAATCTGCCCTATCGGCTGCAGTCTCGAGGTTGAGATCGAGGATGGCGTAGTTAAAAGTGTCAAGGGCAATACCTGCATAAGAGGCAAAAAATATGCCGAAACAGAATGTATCGCCCCTATGAGAACGGTGACCACCACCATGCTTTGTGATGACGGAAGCGTTGTTCCCGTAAAGACAGATGCTCCCATTCCGAAGGAAAAGATGTTTGAGCTTATGGAAATTGTAAATAATTCTGTTGCCCACTTGCCAATTTCGGTTGGAGATGTTATAATAGAAAACGTATTCGGCTGCAACATTGTTGCAACAAAAAATATGTAAGGATCTATTCTTATGACAGAAATAAAAAAAAGCACTGTTATTGCGGCTGTGAGAAGCGAAAGCGAGCTTGATGCGGCACTGGGGTCTCCTCTGGAAATGGTCTTTGACCTTGCACCAAATATTCTGACGCTTCATAATGCAGTAAAAAAAGCTCATGCAAAGGGAAAAAGACTTCTTATACATCTTGACCTTGCCGAGGGCATAGGAAAGGACAGAAGCGGCCTTATATTTGCAAAGGAAGCGGGCATTGACGGCGTTATCAGCACGAGAGTCAATATAATAAAGATGGCAAAGGAGCTTGGACTTTTTACCGTTCAGCGGTTTTTCATCGTGGATTCCCATTCAATTGAGACTACCATGGATTCACTGCGTGCTTCAAAGGCTGATATGATCGAGGTCATGCCCGGCATCGCATATAAGGGCATAACAAGGCTTTGCTCAATGACAAGCGTTCCGATAATTGCGGGCGGTCTTATTGACAGCCGTGACGAGGTTGAAAAGGCTCTTGTTTGCGGTGCTACCGCAGTCTCAACGGGCAAAAAAGAGCTTTGGGAGGAAATAAAATGAGCGATCTGAAGAATAAAAAGCTGTTCCTTTTCGATATGGACGGCACTATATATCTTGATAACGATCTTTTTGACGGAACTCTTGATATGTTGGAGCATATAAGAAAGATAGGCGGAAAATATATTTTCCTCACCAACAATTCTTCGAAAAGCGTTGAAAAATATATCGAAAAGCTGGCAAGTCTCGGAATAGAATCAACCGCAGACGATTTTCTGACCTCAACAAACGCAACCGTTCTTTATCTTAATAGCCATCCCTATAAAAAGATATACGCTCTCGGAACGACCTCCTTTAAAGAGCAGCTTCGTGATGCTTCGCTGCCTATAACAGACATGATTGAGGACGATATCGACTGCCTTCTCATGGGCTTTGATACCGAGCTGACCTTTAAAAAGCTGGAGGATGCCTGCATACTCCTTGGCAGAGGAGTAGACTATATTGCAACGAACCCCGACTGGGTCTGCCCCACATGGTATGGCTATGTTCCGGATTGCGGTTCTGTCAGCACAATGCTTTATAATGCCACAAAGCGGCTTCCAAAGTTCATAGGCAAGCCCGAGCCTGATATGGCACTGCTTGCAATGGAAAAAACGGGCTACGGAAAGGATGAAACCGTGCTTCTGGGCGACCGTCTCTATACAGATATCGCTTGCGGCGTGAATGCGGGCATAAGCACCATATTCGTGCTCAGCGGAGAGGGAACGCTTGAGGATCTGGAGAAGAGCGAAACCAAGCCGGAGTTTGTTTATGAAAATATCCGCAAGGTTTATGAGGAGATAACAAAATAATTTCGTAAAAATAAAAAGGATTTGATCGACAGCCTTCTCAAAAAAACTGCCATTCAAGTCCTTTTTGTATTGACAAAAAGCTGCCTCTCGGTTATAATAATAGTATTGATCTATAGGAAGTGATTAAAATGTCAAAAGCTTTAAAAATTATCGGTAAAACCATTAAATATCTTTTTTATTTGGTAATTATTGCAATAAATGTTATAATGCTCTGGCGAGTGTTTTTTTCGGGTGACCCGGCAGAGATAAAGCCGCTTATTGCAAATGAAAAACTTGTTTCGGTATATAAAGAGCAGGGAAGCGGCATTATTCTTGAAACGCAAAAGCAAAAAACACTTGCCGAATCGGGCAGATTTTCTGTAACGGATTGCGTTTTTATTCCCGAAGCCAAGCAAATTCAGATAACGGTTCGTTATAATAACAGCACTTTGCGCCGTCTCAAAGAGGATTTTGAGCTTTCCGAGATGCCAGACAGAAAAAATGAGCTTTTTGATATTACCATTGTCAAAACCACAGACCTTACTCCCGATAATGCAGAGGATAATCTTGAGAGTGAGAGCTTGAAGGAAGAGCGTTTTTATCCCTCCGATGAGGTAAAGACCGCATATACAAAGCTTTACAGCTACAAAAAATTTGTTTTTGACAATATAACATGGGAAGATGCCGTAGGGATTTTTGTGGATATCTACTATAATGAAGAGCTTGACTATTCCGAAGAGGCATATGATGTGATCTGCATTTATGATGCGAATATGGATATGGAAAAAAGGACACTTTCGGGCGCAGATAAGCGTGCACTGAAAAAAGCAGGTAAGGAAGACTGAAAAATGGGAATATTTGACGGAATTTATTTTGTCAGCGATCTTGACGGAACACTTCTTGACAATAAAAATTATAAGATAAGCGAAGAAAACAGAGCCGCCATTAAGCGTTTTATGAGCGAGGGCGGAAAATTCGGCTTTGCAACGGGAAGGATAGTCAGCGAACTTCGTGAATTTGATGATGTTGTGGGCACAAATGCGCCGAGCATAACCTGCAACGGTTCGCTTATTTATGATTTTTCAAATGGTAAAAGCACTCTTGTGGGTGAGATTGAGGACGATATCATCCCTTTTCTTGATTATGTTGAAAAAGCATATCCGAGCACTATGATAGATCTTACCACCGCCGATACGATATATTATTACAGACCAAATTCATCACTACTTAAGCATAAATCCATATCCTGCGCAGAATTTTCCGAGGTTGAGCATTTTACCGCAGCACCGCACCCTTGGCTGAAGCTTGCCATCTGGGATGAGCCGGACAGGATAAAGTATTTTGCCGAAAACGCTGACAGAAGCAGACTTCCCGAAAAGTATAAGTTTATGTACAGCTTTGAATATTGCTGTGAGATATCTCTTGTGAGTGCAGATAAGGGAAATGCTCTGCTTAAGGCAAAGGAATCCCTTGATGGCATAAAAAAGGTGGTTGCCATAGGCGACAACGAAAATGACGTTACGATGCTAAAAAATGCTGATATATCAATGGTTCCGACCAATGCTGTGGACATGGCAAAGAAAAGTGCTGATATCATTCTTGATTGCGATTGTAACCATAGTGCTGTTGCAAATGCCATAGAAAAGCCGGAAAAAATACTCTCCGAAACTTGATATGTAAGATAAGTCAATGTATAAAAAACAGCTGCGTTGTTTAATGACGCAGCTATTTTTGGATATTGATTTTTTGCCTCAAAGCTAAAAACAGTAATTTAGCGAACTGTAGGATACCGATTAAAAAATGATCTGATCTGTAGGGGACGGCGACCGCGACGTCCCTTTTATCATTTGAAAATCACGATTGTTTCACGTCTTTTGAGGGACGTCGAGGTCGCTGTCCCCTACAAAAATTCGTTATCGCCTGTTCGATAAATTATAATTTGTCACCAATTCGAAAAAGCAGAGCTGCTTCAATTTGAAGCAGCTCCCAAAATTTTATTTGCTTGATTTTTCAATAGCTTCCCAGAGACCGTTAAGGTAGCAAGCGCCCATTGCTCTGTCATAGAGACCGTAACCGGGCATACATACCTCGCCCCAAACTGTTCTTCCATGGTCGGGACGGATAGGTCCTTCAAATCCGATATCGTGAAGAGCCTTCATGATCTCATACATATCAAACATTCCGCATGGAATATTATTAACTATTATTTAGTAATTCATCACAAGAAATGCTAAATATCTTAGCGAGAGCTTTAACCTCAATGTCTGTTACAAATCTTTTTCCACATTCAATTCTTTGAATTGCATTTTTATCAACATCTATTCCTTCAAGCTGCAATTTTTCTGCGAGCATTCTTTGAGACATTTTGGGAATCATTTGTTTTCTATATTTAATCACATTTTCTCCACAAAGGTTATTTTTTCCGTTCTCTGATTTGTTTTTAAACATAATTTTATCCTTTTTGACATTTAATACTTGACAAAATTATTATAAACTATTATAATATAATTATGACATTCACTAAATGTCAATATAAAAATGTGGGGTAAAATAATGCACTTTATATTTTTCTACAGTTCAACAACATTTTTTGTTTTTCTTTTATTTGCATTTGCTCTTGGATTTGCAACTATAGAAGCATTACAGAACATCCTATCATCATTTTCCGTTTTTATTTTTCTTTATGTGGTAAGCGTTTCCATTTACTACATTTGTAAATTCAATAAACTTCGTTATCGAAGCAAAGATTTTTCCGATATTTTAATGACGCTATTGGCTTCAGCAATATGTTTGTTTACTTCAATTCTATTTTTCAGTCATTTAAAAGTTTATGGGGCTGATTTTAGTGACAGAATTTCATTTGCGGTTGAAGCTCTTTGCATAGGTGTTCCGTGGCTCTGTGTTTTATCCGGTTGGCAAAAAGCTCTTATGGAAATTGGAACTCATTTTAATTATGATGGATTCAAAGAGGAATTATTAGGTTTCGGAATAATTTTTTTAATATTTATTATTTTTTAGTTTGGGTCTAACAATCTTTGAAGAATTTGTCTCTTTTATCGTTACTCTTGGTGTTGCCGGTGCTCCTTGGCTGTTTACTTTGGGGTGTTGGGTCAGAGCTGTATGTCAAGAGGAAAATATTGGTTTTAATTATTGGAAATTTATAAAGAATTATTAGCTTTTTGCGTTATTCTTTTCATTTATTTCGTATTATAATTTTTGTTGTACATATATGTTATCATTATTAAATACAATTTGAAAATCACAAAAGGAGAAAAATATGTTTGAAAATATCGGAGAAAAAATAAAATCTTTAGCAAAAATTTGTACTTATATTGGCATTGCTATATTTATGATGCTGGAGATCGTAGCAATTGCATTAATAAAGAATATTTTTATCGGTTTGATTATCACTGGAGTTGGATTTTTCATTTCGTGGATTTCTTCATTCCTTTTATATGGATTTGGAGAAATTATCAGTCAATCACAAATTATTGCTAATAATACAATAAAACAAAATATAAACCAAAATGAAAAAAACAAAAATACCAATCACGAAAAGTTTAAGGATGCAAAGATCGAGGCGAAGCGACATAGTGAATTAAATCTTTCAAAATTTGACAGTATTCATTATGAAGATATTACTTGTAAGATTTGCGGGGAAATGTTATCAGTGACCGAAAGAGATAAAAATGACCCTAATTTTATTTGTCATTTTTGCAATAATAAACTGAACTAAAAAATACGGTCGTCTCGTTTTCGAGACGACCGTATCAATTTTGTGAAAATTACTTGCTTGATTTTTCAATAGCTTCCCAAAGACCGTTCAGGTAGCAAGCGCCCATTGCTCTGTCATAGAGACCGTAACCGGGCATACATACCTCGCCCCAAACTGTTCTTCCATGGTCGGGACGGATAGGTCCTTCAAATCCGATATCGTGAAGAGCTTTCATTATTTCGTACATATCAAATGTACCGTCACTTGAAAGATGAGCAGCTTCCTCAAAGAGCTTGCCGGGAATCCAATGCTGGAGATTGCGAACATGAGCAAAATGTATTCTGCCGGGCATTGAACGGATGATATCTGGAATATCGTTATCAAGATTTGTTCCGAGAGAACCTGTGCAAAGTGTGAGACCGTTATGCGGATTATCGACAGCCTTCAACATTCTGTGGATATTTTCCTTGTTTGTGATAATTCTGGGCAGATTGAATACCGGCCATGCGGGATCATCGGGGTGGATCGCCATATTGATATCATATTTATCGCAGGTAGGCATAATAGCCTTGAGGAAATATACAAGATTGTTAAAGAGGTCTTCTTCGGTCACGTTTTTATAAGCATCGAAAAGCTCCTTAACGTGAGCAAGTCTTTCGGGCTCCCAGCCGGGCATAACGAAGCCGTTGGAATTTGCATCTGTCTGATCAAAGAACACCTGGGGGTCGATAGAATCAACAACATTCTGGTCATATGCGAGAACGGTAGAGCCATCGTGACGTGGCTTTGCAAGATCTGTTCTTGTCCAGTCGAAAACGGGCATAAAATTGTAGCATACCATCTTGATGCCCTCTTCTCCGAGGTTTTCAAGAGTTTTTATATAGTTTTCGATATACTGATCCCTTGTAGGAAGACCGATCTTGATATCGTCATGGATATTAACGCTTTCGATACCGCTGATTTCAAGTCCTGCAGCCTCAACCTCTTCTTTGAGTGCACGGATAGCTTCTCTTGTCCAAACCTCACCGGGCTTTGTGCTGTAAAGGGTCGTAATAACGCCTTTTACACCGGGGATCTGACGAATTTTATCGAGGGTAACGCTGTCATAGCCGGTACCAAACCATCTGAGAGTCATTTTCATGATAGATTTCCTCCGTTTTATATTTACAATTTTTCATTTTTGCCGCAAAACACAGCTTATCATTTTAATTATAACTTAAATTTTCTGTTTTTACCATTGTAATTAGGATTTTTTATATTGTAAATCGGTTTTTATTTTGCTTAAAAATAACGATGAAACCAATCTGCAAAGGTTTAGCCTAATTTTCAAACAGTAATTTATTGAACAGTTCTTAGCCTTCCCTTGCAGGGAGCACCTCGACAAGCGGTCTCCCTTCTTTGCAAGAGAAGGCTTGCGAACATTCTCACGCACTGATAAATTACTTTTATAGGTTAGCTTAAACGGTTCAAATAAAGGATATTACTCCGGTAGAGCCGTTAATGTAAGCTTTTGGATATGTAGTAGGAAATGAAAAGCAAATGACTGTCACAAGGTGTACCTTATGACAGTCATTATCTGACAGTAATAATATCATAAAAATCTATATTTGTCAAGTGCTTTTTGCAAATTTTGTCAACAAATATTGTTGAATTGTCAATGATAGGTGACACTTTTTTCAGAAATACTTGTCAAGGTGGAGATTGTAAAGTTTTCGAGGAGCGAAAAGTTTACAATACTACCTTGACAAAGCACCAAAGATATAATGGAATTGAGGCGAAAGCAAAGCCTTGCTTTTGCCCTAATAACCCTACATAATAGCGAGATAATCTGCCAAAACCTCATTGGGAGAACGGAAGTTAAGACAGATCTTAGGTATGTCATTGGAACGAGCATTGTATCTTTCAAGCTGCTTTCTACCGTCCTCAAGACAATACATACGCATTTTCTTATAGAAGCGAGCTTCATCAATACGGTGTTGACGCTCCACCTTGCCATTATGCCTCGGAGTAGCAACAC
>CAYPKQ010000085.1:0-10430 GCA_964411355.1 uncultured Lachnospiraceae bacterium | reverse complement strand
ATGCACCAATCGGCAAAAGCCTTTGGAACACCTGCGTTGCTTGCAAATTGATATGCGCCAAAAGAAACACCGCCCGCATCATTACCTTTGGAAATTGCAGCAGGATTACCGTTTGATTCATATTTTGCTGAAAGACTTCCCAAGAGAAGCCCATCATCTTCCGTTTCCGCAGACTTAAACTCAAGTTCTTCAAATAAAAGTTCGTCTTCGCAAATCAAAGAATAAATTGTAATGTTGCCATCAGACGTAAGAGAAATAAGGTCTGACCCCTCAAGAGATATTGAGAGACTGTCTTTTCTGAAAAGCTCGGTATCACCTGTAAGTTCTGTTATAGGGGCTCTGTAAATATCGCCATTTTCAATATAATAACAGTAACCGCCGAAAATAATAGCTTCATCACCTTGGCTTGCAGAATATGTAAGGCAAGCACCAAATGCCAAAAATAGCATAATAAAAACCGAAAAAATATACTTTTTCATATTATCCTCCCGTTTACGCATCTTTTAATAATATTGTACCTTAAAATGGTAAAACTTTCAATAGGAATTTTTTAGAAATAATTAAAAGGGCGTCATAGCCCTTTTATATTATGAAATTTATAAGCAGACACAGGACAACACCTATTAAAGTTGGAATGACAGCAGAAAGAATCGCATAATAAAACTTTCCGGTTTCTTTTTTCACCGTGATAAGCGTAGTAGCACACGGCCAATGAAAAAGAGTGAATACCGTCATTGAAATTGCAGTTTTAAGCGTCCATCCATTTGATATCAAGATCGATTTCATAGTATCAAGCACTGAAATATCAACAAGAGAACCGGAAGAGAGATAAGTCATCAAAATTATCGGGATTACAATTTCGTTTGCCGGCAGGCCCAGAATAAAAGCAAGAATTATAACACCGTCAAGTCCCATTGCTTTTCCGATAGGATCGAAAAAATCAGCACAGGTTGCAAGCAGGGATGCGGACCCCACATTTATATTTGCAAGTGCCCATATTATAAGCCCGCAAGGTGCTGAAAAAGCAACAGCTCTTCCGAGCACAAAAAGAGTTCTGTCGAGCAGGGAGCGGATTATAACCTTTCCTATTTGGGGTTTTCTGTAAGAAGGAAGTTCAAGAATGAAAGACGAGGGTTTTCCCTTTAGCAAAGTATGCGATAAAAGCTTTGTTACCAAAAATGTCATAAATATTCCGAGAAGGATCACAAGCGTAAGTATCGCTGCTGACATTATCGAGGAAAAACGCCTCTTAAGGACAAAAAACATCGAAATAAGTGCAATAATAGTCGGAAATTTGCCGTTGCACGGAACGAGGCTGTTTGTCAGCACTGCGAGGAGTCGTTCTCTCGGAGAATCTATGATTCTGCAACCGACTACTCCTGCCGCATTACAGCCGAACCCCATACACATGGTCAGTGCCTGCTTTCCGCAAGCACCCGAGCATTTAAAAGGACGGTCAAGATTATAGGCTATTCTCGGCAAATACCCCGAATCCTCAAGAAGAGTAAAAAACGGAAAAAATATTGCCATCGGCGGGAGCATGACTGATACAACAGAAGAAAGAACACTGTAAATTCCGTCAACAAACGCACTTATTATGATATTCGGAGTGCCAATAAAAATCAGAAAATCCTTTATTTTTGTGCCTAAATTCGTGAGCAGTGCGGATAATAACCTTGAAGGATAATTAGCACCCTCAAGAGTTATCCAGAATACTGCCGCAAGCAAAAGAAGCATTATTGGGTATGCGGTATATTTACCCGTAAGTATTCTGTCAATCCTCCTGTCAAAATCAAAAGTCTTTTTTTCAATTTTTGTAACGGCTTCTCTTGAAACATCCTCAGCTATTTTTATTATTTCTTCTATTTTCTCATCTTTAAGTGAAATTTTATTCGCCGGAGCAATATCGTTATCGACCAAAGCATCAAGTGCAGAGAGAATTTTTTTTGCGCTTTTCTTTTTTCTCCCCACCGTACCTATAACCGGTATTCCAAGCTTTTCCGAAAGGATATTCAAATCGATTTTTATCCCTTTTCTTTTCGCTTCATCAAGTAAATTTACACATAAAAGCGGCTTTATACCCAGATTCATTATTTGTAAAGTCAAAATGAGATTTCTTTCAAGGCAAGATGCGTCACAAATAATAACAACTGCATCGCACTCACTTGAGCGCAGATATTCACTTGCTATCTCTTCCTCGGGTGAGTGTGAAAGCAGGGAATATGTGCCCGGGAGATCCACCAAAGAATAGGTATATTTTTCACTTTCTGCAATTCCGGTAGCAGTTGCAACAGTTTTCCCGGGCCAATTACCTGTGTGCTGATTCATTCCCGTCAGATTGTTAAAAACCGTGCTTTTTCCAACATTGGGATTTCCTGCGAGAGCGACACTTTTTGTCGTATTTTCATTACTGCTTTTCATTTTGCACCTCTTGCGTTAAAATAAAGCTGCTGTCCTCATCTCTGAGGGCTATAACGGCTCCTCTTATAAGAAATGCCGAAATACCTCCGCCGGGGCTTCTCCCAACACATTTTACTTTCGTTCCCTCAATAAGTCCAATATCATAAAGTCTTGATTTTATCCCGTCTAAGGCATTATTTTCTAAAATAACTGCCGTACTGTTTGGCGTAAGCATCGAAAGTTTACTATTTGAAACCATGAATATGTCTCCTTTCAAAAGAAACTTTACTAAAAGCATATTCATAGAGCTCGAATTTTGATAATTTTTATCAAAAAATATAAAGAAATAAACCGATACGAAATTTCGTATCGGTTTATTTCTTTAATTATAAAATTAGTTTTTTGATCGATTTCTGGTAAATTTCTATTTTTTCATCGGTCTCATTTTTGTCTTTGCCTGCCACAAGGAAATAGAATTTAACTTTAGGCTCTGTACCCGAGGGACGAACGATTATAACATCGCCGTTTTCAAGGCTGAAATACAGAACATCGGCTTTTGGGAGACCTGTTGGGGTCTTAGCTCCGCTTTGCATATCAGTAAAGCTTTCGGTCATATAGTCACCGAAAACTTTAACCGAAACTCCGCCAATCTCGGAAGGCGTTTCAGCTCTGAAGGAAGCCATGAGTGCTGTCATTCTTTCGGGTCCGTCAACACCATCCATATGGACCTCAAGATTCGTCTCCGCGGAAAAACCGTATCTCTTGTAGAGAGCTTCAAGTGCATCGAACAGCGTCATGTTTTTCGACTTATAATAAGCGGTCATTTCCGCAATAAGCATGGAAGCGACAACAGCATCCTTATCTCTTGCGTAAGTCCCTTTAAGATATCCGTAGCTTTCTTCAAATCCAAAGAGGAAAGAACCGTGTCCCTCTTTTTCGTAATTTTTAATTACTTCTCCGATAAATTTAAAGCCCGTAAGGACATTATGCATCTTAACTCCGTGTTCAGCACAGATCTTTGAAGCAAGCTCTGTTGAAACAATACTCTTAACAACATAAGGCTCATCGGGCATAGTGTCGGTTTCCTCATAAGCAGAAAGAATATAGTCGATAAGCAGTGCACCCATCTGATTTCCCGAAATCGTCATAAAATTGCCATCTGAGGTTCTTGTAACAACGCCCACTCTGTCGGCATCGGGGTCTGTTGCAATAACAAGATCGCTATGGACATTTTCAGCAATCTCAATTCCAAGCGAAAACACCTCGGAAAACTCAGGATTAGGTTTTTTAACCGTTGGGAAATTGCCGTCAATAACCATTTGCTCGGGAACGGTATAAAGATTTTTAATTCCGACTCTTCTGAGGATCTCCGGAACCATTTTATAGCCTGTACCGTGGAGAGGGGTATATACTATGTGCAAATCTTCTGCAACCTTTTTGATGGCATCGGGATTAACAAGCTGTTTTTCAACTCCGGCAAGGTACTTTTCATCAATATCATCACCGATAATGACGATCCTTCCGTCATTTACTGCCTCGCTGAAATCCGCAAGAAGCACATCAGAGAAAACATCAACCTTTGCTATCTCTGCAGAAACCGTATCTGCGTGCTCCGGCGGAAGCTGAGCACCATCCTCCCAATATGCTTTATATCCATTATATTCCTTTGGATTGTGAGAAGCGGTAATATTGATTCCCGCAACACATCCAAGCTCTCTTATAGCAAAGGAAAGCTCGGGAGTGGGTCTTATTCCATCAAATAAATAAGCCTTAATTCCGTTTGCCGCAAGCACTTGTGCAGAAATTTTTGCAAAAAGCTCTGAATTATTACGGCTGTCATATGCAATGGCAACGCCGTCATTTGCTCTGCCTTCTTTAATAATGAGAGCGGCAAGCCCCTGGGTAGCATGGGCAACGGTATGGCGGTTCATAGCATTCATACCGACCTTCATCGTTCCTCTGAGACCGGCAGTACCAAAAGAAAGATAAGAAGAAAATCTGCTTTTTACCTCTTTTTCATCATCTTTTATGCTTACAAGCTCACTTTTTTCTGTTTCTGAAAGCTTACTGCTGCAAAGCCATTTGTCAAAATTTTGTCTGTAAGAATAATTCATGCGTTCTCCTTTTTGTTTTTGTACTGTTCAAGTGCTTTTGCAAGCTGGTCGGGGCATGAGGTGCTCTTCATACCGCACTTTATACCCGAGAGACGGGAAACGGCATCGTCAATCTTCATTCCGATTACGAGTGCGGCAACACCCTGGGTATTTCCCGAGCATCCTCCCGTATATTTTGCACCAACAATGATATCGTTTTCGATATCGAGATCAATTTGTCTTGAACAAACACCGTTTGGCGTATAAGTAATGTGATTTTTCATTTTAAATCATCCTTTCAATTTTATTACTATTCAGCTTAAATTATTCATCGATTCTGAATATACCCACAGGCGTATAAGAGATACCGTCGAGAATCAGATATATTAAAAAATCGGGCAAATTTACATCCGGAAGCATCTTAAAAACGATCTTGAACGGATGATCCTTTTTTAGTCTCGACAGCGGAACAGAATCGATCCTCTCGGGAATCATTTTGCAAAGCTTTGCAGCTTCAAGAATTCTCGGAAGAATAGATCCGTCGCTCGAGTGGACAACAAGCTCAAAGCGATCCTCTCCCTCGTCGAGAGAAGCAAGGTCGATAGGTGCATTTGAAAGCAGAGCAAATCTTGTTTCAGCATCACCGTCCGGGTGCTCAACATCACAAACCTTAACTATTTTCAGTCCGTGATCAAATATCTGCTCATAAAAATTTCCAAGCGTTCCCGTGGTATTATTTTCTATTGGGACTATACAATAATTTGATGTTTCACTATAAACGTCATCAAAAAGCTCACTGAAGCTGTTTCGGTGAATGATCTTATATTCCTTGTCACCAAAAAAGAATTCATATGTTTTTTGAGAAAGTGAATTGCAGAAATTTGAAACTATATATGGAGGTTTATCAAGCATTTCGAGAGAAAAATCACCATGTAGCTCTCCAAGTTCTTCATAGCGAAGCAGCTTTGCTGCCATGAGCATTTCAGCAGGCTCGCATATATCGGCATTTCTGAAAAGCTCAGCAAAATCCTCGTATGTTGAAAGACCTTCCTTCGAGGCAGCGGCAACAAGCTCTCGAAGCCACAGCTTCAAAGCCTTTATGCAAAGCGCGTTATCCTCTTTAATGCTTTTAATATTTTCGAATATTTTTTCCGTATCTTTTTTCATCAGTAAGTCTTAAGAATTTCAAAGCTGTCATCAAGGAAGTTTTTCATTTCATCTGCTGTGAGATTTCTTTGGGACATAAGTGAAAGATGGAAAATCTGTTTTGCGATCTTTTCGGCTTTATTTTTGTCGGCCTTGCAAAGAGAAGCAAGATGTGATATAAGCGATGAAGAAGTATTTACTATCATCTTCATTTCAAGAGGAAATGCGGGAGTGCTTCCGCCCGAGGACATGGAATAGAGCTTCATCATCTCTTCCATTCTTCTCGATTGTTCCGAAACATTAAGGATTGCGGGAATGTTTTCATCCTTAAGCTTTTCAAAAACGACTTCAAGCTCATCTTTTCCGCTTGCTTTTTTGAAAACATCAACAAGGTCTTCGTTGCTTTCGGTCTCGCCATCTCCCTTAAGTGCGCCCGCAATATCTGCATCGACTCTTACATATTTGACGCTCGGTTCATAGCTCTCAAGCATCGAGATAAACTGTGTGTCGATCAGTTTTTCAAAGAGTGCAACCTTAATTCCCTCTGACTCGAAAAGGGAAATATAGCGAGCCTGAAGATCGGCATCAGTAGCATAATAGACTGTATTTTCGTGAGCTTCTTTTGCCCCCTCCAGATAGACCTCGCTTGTAACATAGCTTCCGTCTGTAAGATGGAGAAGCAGGGAAGAGGAAATGCGGTCATAAAACTTCTTATCTCTCATGCAGGCGTATTCAACAAAGGTACGGATATCGTTCCAAACCTTCTCATATTCCTCACGCTCGTTTATACATAGTCCGACCAGCTTGTCTGCAACCTTTTTAACAATATGTGCCGAAACCTTTGAGGTATATGTGTTGTTCTGCAGATAGCTTCTCGAAACATTAAGCGGAAGCTCGGGGCAATCAAGTACACCTTTGAGCATGAGAAGATACTCGGGAATTATTTCCTTGATATTATCCGCAACGAACACCTGATTATAGTAAAGCTTTACCTGACCTTCGACAGATTCAAACTCGTTGTTAAGCTTCGGGAAGAAGAGAATGCCCTTAAAATTGAGAGGATAATCCGCATTGATGTGAACATAAAACAGCGGATCTCTGAAATCACCGAAGAGCTTTTTATAAAACTCGTTGTATTCCTCCGGCTTGCAATCGGAAGGATTTTTCAGCCAAAGCGGTTCAACATCGTTTATGGGCTTTATCTCTTCATCTTCTTTTTTCTCGCCATTGCCAGCCTCGAAAAAGATCTGAAAAGGCATAAAAGCACAATATTTATCAAGCATTGAGCGTATTTTTGTGCTATCAAGGTATTCTTCCTCGCCATCAGAGATGTGCATAATAACAGTTGTGCCTTTTTCATCTCTTTCACCGGGGAAAATTTCGTATTCACCGTCACCGTTGCACACCCATCTGACAGCAGGGGCGTCGGTATAAGACTTTGTTATAAGCTCAACGGTGTCGCTGACCATAAAGGACGAATAAAAGCCAAGACCGAAGTGACCGATAATGCCGTTTTGAGCCGATGTACTTTCATCCTCGTACTTTTCAATAAACTCCAGAGCTCCGGAAAGTGCGATCTGGCAGATATATCTCTGAAGCTCCTCTTCAGTCATGCCAATTCCGTTGTCGCTTACCGAAAGCGTTTTGGCATCCTTATCAAGTGTAACCGTGATCTTGAAATCTTCCTCAAAAGAGGCGATCTGACCGAGCGATTGCAATCTTTTCAGTTTTGTAATTGCGTCGGTTGCATTTGAAACGATCTCTCGGAGAAAAATATCCTTTTCCGAATAAAGCCATTTTTTAATAATAGGGAATATGTGCTGTGATTCAACAGATATTCCGCCTTTTTTGTTTTGAATTTCTGACATTTTGAACCTCTTATTTCTTTTTCTCATTTTTACTGCTTGAAGTTTTTTTAGGATTATTTTTTAGCTTTTTCACAAAATTACCGCCCTGTTTTTTCATAAAGGTGATAACGGGTGATGGAGCTTTAATATCATTTTGAATTTCATTTGGCGGAAATTCCGGATCTCCGATAGTGCAGAGCTTATTATTGACCGATTCTTCGATAACGTCTGCAACATAAGCAAAGAGCGGAACGCCGATAAACATTCCGGGAATACCCCAGAGACTTCCCATTACGGTGACAGCGATAATAATACCGAATGAGCTGAGCCCAAGGCTTGAACCGAGTATAAAAGGAGCTACAATATTTCCGTCGATCTGCTGAATAACAATTATAAGGATTATAAAAAGGATCACCTTTTTGGGATCAACAATGAGGATAATGAAAGCACTGGGAACAGCACCGAGAAAAGGTCCGATGATCGGTATGATATTGGTTATTCCAACGATGACCGCAACAAGCGGTGCATATGGTATGCCGAAGAGAGAAAAGATTATAAATCCTTCGACCGCAACTATGATCGAATCTGTAATAGCACCGATTATATAGTTTCCGAATTTGCTGTTTACATGATCCACTCTGTAAATGAACGAGTCATATTTTTCCCTTGAAAGGACAGCGCGCAGGAGCCGCTTAAACCAAAGTCCGATTCTTTCCTTGAAAACAAGGACATAAATAGAAATAAATAAGCCGAGAAGAACATTTGTAATGCCTCCGACAATATTGGTACCGTAATTTATTGCCAAATCCCCGACTTTCTTGAGAATATTGCCGGATGCATCAAAGAAGGTTTTGAGATTGGCAAGTATTTTTTCAGTATCAATAAAATCGAAAATGTCAGTATCCTCTGCAAAAAGATTCGAATTGCTTATAAGATTGTTCGCCCAAGCGATTGCCGCATTTATATATCCGTCGGTTTTTGCAATGAGGTCTTTGAAGGCGTAAATGAATTGGGGAATGATAATAAGCAAAATTCCCGAAACGATGGCAAGCACAACAAGATATGTGAGAACAATCGAAAGCACCTTTTTTAGCTTCTGGCGTTTCATTTTTTTAAGGATTTTATTTCTGAAGGCATTATATATCGGATTGCAGAGATATGCAATTATGAAACCGATAAGCACCGGCTCCAAAACCGAAATAATAACTGTGAATATCATAGCAAAGGTGCCGAAATTCACGAGCGCAAAAAGTGCAACGAAAACCGCAGCAAGGATACAAAGTGTCCTTAAATGGTTATATTTATCGTTCTTTTTGTTATATTCATTGTTCATGCGTTATACTTCCTTATGTGAGCATTTATTATATTATACTTCTAAACGCCGTAAAAGTCAAGAATTTGGAGCGAATTTAAGAAAATAATTGACATGAAAGATTATTTGTGATATCATTTTAAAGAGGTGGTGATGTTTTGATCTTCAATAAAGCTATTTGCGATAAAGCATATGCAAAGATAAATCTTTATCTTGATGTTGCTGGAAAAAGAAACGACGGATTTCACGATATAAAAAGTATAATGCAAAGCGTTTCACTTTGCGATGAGCTGGAAATAATCCTTTCGGAGTGCCAAAATGATAGCATAGAATGCAATGTGCCAAATATTCCGACCGATTCCTCAAATTTAGTTATAAAGGCGGCGGATGCATATCGAGCAATAACTAAGAAGAATTTTGGTATCAGTATTAAAATCAATAAAATGATCCCGTCATCTGCCGGACTTGCCGGAGGTAGCTCAGATGCTGCTGCAACTCTGCGAATTTTGAACAAGCTGAATAAAGCCCCCTTAGATGAAGCAAAAATGCTTGAAATTGCGGCTTTGGTCGGTTCAGATGTACCGTTTTGTTATATAGGCGGCACCGTATTATGCGAGGGAAGGGGCGAAGAATTAAGCGGGCTTGACCTTTGCCCGCTTCTTCATCTGGTCATAGCGATAAAGGGCGAGGGGGTTTCGACCCCAAAGGCATACAGCGATATCGACAAAATGTATGGAGATTTTTCATCCGAACGCGATGGCGGAAAGCTGGCAAAAATTATGCAAGCCATTTCAGAAAAAAACAAAGACCTTATCTGCTTAAGTACATACAATATTTTTGAGAGCGTTGTTGAAAGTGAGCGTCCGTCAGTTAAGTTTCTCAAAAATATTATGGACGAAAACGGAGCACTTTGTTCAATGATGAGCGGCAGCGGTCCTTCGGTTTTCGGTATATTTCGGGACGAAAAAAGCGCAGAAACGGTGCAAAACATAATTTTGTCATCAGGCGCAAAAGCATATAAATGTACAACATAGAGAAAAGAACTCCTTAGCGGGAGTTCTTTTCTTTATGTAAAAGTTTAGAAACATAATTTATCAAAAAATAAGCAACTACGCCATAGAGAATGTCGGAAAAATAATAAGCCATCATAAGCATGATTTCCGAAAAAGATTCGGGCACACCGTAAAAAACATCAAAAACGATTCTTGTTATAACCTTGGAAACCAAAAGAAGAACAGCCGAAATCAAAGAACCAAAACGTGCGATCTCCTTTTCGGTTTTTCTCTTGCGAAATGAAACGGCAAAAAAAGTAATAGCCAAAATCAACATATCTGCACCGAAATATATAAATGCGTCAATAATATCTGCGGATTCCAATGCTGTGCCTTTTACAAGTGCAATAACAACGGTGTAAAAATATCTCGCAAAAGTTAAAGTAACGGTATATGCGATAAAAACAGATGTTTTTTGTTTCGTGATGGCATGGAATAAGTTTGAAAATAAATGTACCCAGATCAAAAGCTGGCAAATTTCAAGCAGAACCTCTAAAACTCCCGGAAGACAGCTCTCAAGATAAATAACGTTCGAGCAAAGATTTATGTATATTGGTGACAAGACTCCGCAGTAAACGCT